>JAEEPD010000207.1 GCA_016284575.1 Bacillota bacterium
CGAGGAGCTTGGCATAAAGGCCGAGATATACGGCCGCAACAAGCACTATTACAGCATCTACAAGAAGATGAAGTACCAGCAGCGGGATCTGGACGAGATATTCGATCTTACCGCTGTCAGGGTCATCGTTGACAGCGTTAAGGACTGCTACGGCGTATTGGGCGCTGTCCACACCAAGTGGAAGCCCATACCGGGCCGCTTCAAGGACTATATAGCGATGCCCAAGCCCAACAAGTACCAGTCACTGCACACCACGGTCATCGGTGATAACGGCAACCCCTTCGAGATACAGATCCGTACCTGGGAGATGCACAGGGTTGCTGAATACGGTGTGGCGGCCCACTGGAAATACAAGGAGGGCGTTCAGACCGCAGACGAGGAGGTCCGCATCGCCTGGCTCAGACAGGCCCTTGAATGGCAGCAGGAGAGCTCGGATTCCACTGAATTCGTGGAGACCCTAAAGATGGAGCTCTTCTCCAATCAGGTCTTCGTATTCACCCCGAAGGGGGACGTTAAGGAGCTTCCCGCAGGCTCAACGCCTCTGGATTTCGCCTTCAAGGTCCACACCAACGTGGGCATACGCTGCGTGGGCGCCAAGGTCAACGGCAGGATAGTCACTCTGGACCATGTGCTTAAGAACGGCGATATCGTCGAGATCCTCACCAACAAGAGCTCAAAGGGGCCCAGCGCTGACTGGCTCAAGATAGCCAGGACCAATTCCGCGAGGACCAAGATTCGACAGTTCCTGAACAAGCAGGAGAGGGATCAGTTAAGCGAGAGGGACAAGGAAAAGGCCCAGAGAGAGAAGGAAAAGGCTCACGAGCTTGAGCTTCAGAGGCAGCAGATAGCTGTGGAGCGCAAGGAGTCGGAGGAGGCCTCTCTTCTGGACAAGAAGGGCCACAAGCACACAGCAGGCACCAAGGGCGTCAGCGTAAAGGGCGTGGAGGATCTCTACGTGCGCTTTGCCCGCTGCTGCAATCCTGTACCGGGAGACGCCATTATAGGCTATACCACAAAGGGACGCGGCGTATCCATTCATAGAAAAGACTGCGTAAACATGCTGAACCTGCCTCCGGATGAGATGCCAAGGCTCATAGATGTGAGCTGGGCGGAGACGGATCAGCCCATGTACTTCGACGCAGCCATACAGATAATCGCCGACGACCGCAAGGGTCTGGTGGCGGATATCTCCAAGATCTGCGAAGACATGGATGTTAACATAAATGGTCTCAATATCAAATCCAAGAGCGACGGCATTCTCTACATGGAGATCATTCTTGCCATCACAAGCACCAGCGATATCCTTAAGCTGGAGAGCCGCTTCAGGCAGGTCAAGAATGTGAGCAATGTATTCAGGAGCAACACTTAATGGAATTCAAATGCTTTGTAAACGGGTCCTTCAGGACTAATTCATACATAGTCTGGGAGGGGGAGAGCTGCATTATCATCGATCCCGCCAGCGAATATCCTCCCATGCTGCAGGAACTCAGGCACCTGGGGCTGACCCCGAGCCACATAATCCTTACCCACGGCCACGGAGACCATACAGGCGGGATAAAGTTCTTCAGAGAGCAGTTCCCTCAGATACTTGTTGTAGCCAATGAAAAGGACAGGGAGTTCATGCTGGACAGAAGGGCGAGCCTTGGAAGCGGCGACATTACAGCCGATATCTGGGTGAAGGGTGACTGCGACTTTAAGGCGGGAAGCCTTAAAATGAAGCTCATCGCCACCCCGGGACACACCGAAGGCGGCATGTGCATATACTTCGAGGAGGATGGCATACTCTTTTCCGGAGACACGCTTTTCTTCTCCTCCGTTGGAAGGACGGACCTTCCCGGCGGAAACATGGACAAGCTGGTGGATTCCCTCAGAAACAAGATATTCACTCTGCCCGACAGCGTGAAGGTCTTCCCCGGACACGAGTCTGCCACCACACTGGCTTACGAGAAGAGGTATAATCCTTTTGTTTAGAATTCAGGTACCAACTGAAAAAGATAAATTCGAGCTCTCCGAGCTGGGCCGCATGTTCGCACCCGCAGACGAATTCGAGTTTTTAACAGAAGAGGATTCCTCGGGGTCCTGTCCCAAAGGCATCCTCCCATCCAACTCGCTTTCGCTCGCTGATGGGTGCCCTCCTTTGGGACAGGACCCCAAGCCTGTTTACAAGATACCCGCAGCTGACAAAAACCAGATGAAGCGCGAGCTTTACAGCTTTCTGTCCAGGGAGACCGGGAAGGAGCTGGACTGGGGCATCCTTACAGGAGTCCGTCCCGGAAAGCTCTACAACATGCTCTGCGAGCAGTATGGCCAGCCGGAAGCCGAGCGCAGGCTGAAAAGCGATTACTACCTGTCAGAGGGAAAGCTGTCGCTCCTCAGGAACGTTCACCGGGTCCAGCAGACAGTGCTGCAGGACAGCCGTCCCAACGCCATCGGCGTATACGTGGGCATACCATTCTGTCCTACAAGATGCCTTTACTGCTCCTTCACCTCCAACAGAATAACAAAAGAGGCAGCCACTGCTTATCTTGCCGCACTTTTTGATGAAATCTCAAGGGTTTCGGATATAATGAAAAACAGGGGACTCTTTGCTGAGTCCATATACATAGGCGGCGGAACACCCACCAGCCTGGATGAAGAGGATTTCCAAAGGCTGCTTCAGCATGTGAGGGATGCCTTCGTTCGGAAAGAAAGCAGTGAATTCACAAAGGAATTCACCGTGGAGGCAGGAAGGCCTGATACCATCACCGAAGCCAAGCTTCAGATGATAAGGGAATACGGCGCGGAGCGCATATCCATAAACCCTCAGTCCATGAAGGCAAGGACCATGGAGCTCATAGGAAGAAGTCACAGTCCGGAGCAGATAGTAGAAGCCTTCGCACTGGCGAAAAAGGTGGGCGTACCCATCATCAACATGGACCTGATAGCAGGGCTTCCGGAAGAGGAGCCTGAGGATTTTGCGGACAGTCTGGACAAGGTCATAGGCCTCGGACCCCAGAACATCACTGTCCACACCCTGGCCGTAAAGCGCGCCAGCAGGCTCATAGAAGAGAGTCCCGGCTACAACTATAATCAGGGCGAAAAGGTCAGAAAAATGCTTCAGCGGGGCGCTGAGAGGCTCTCAGAGGCATCCTACGAGCCATACTATCTTTACAGGCAGAAGCAGCAGACCGGAAACTTCGAAAACGTGGGCTACGCGCTGCCAGGCACCGCCAGCCTGTACAATATCCGCATCATGGAGGAAAACCAGACCATACTGGCCATGGGTGCGGGTGCAATATCCAAAGTATATTATGCTTCTCGTACGCAGAAGCTTAACAGGATACCGAATGTATCCAATTACCAGATCTATATCGAGCGTATAGACGAAATGATCCAAAGGAAGGAAGAAGCCTTAAATGATTAACATTCCAAAGGGAACAAAGGATATACTGCCTCAGGAAAGCTACAAATGGCAGTGGCTTGAGGAAAGATTCAGGCAGACCTGCGAAAGATACGGCTATAAGGAATTCAGAACTCCGATTTTTGAGCACACCGAGCTGTTCCAGAGGGGCGTGGGAGAGACCACAGACATCGTCCAGAAGGAGATGTACACCTTCGAGATCGCGGAAAGAAGCCTCACCCTTAAGCCGGAGGGCACAGCTGGCGTCGTCAGGAGCTTCATCGAAAACAAGCTCTACGCAGGACAGCTTCCCGCAAAGTATTATTACGCCACACCCTGCTACAGATACGAAAAGATGCAGAAGGGCAGGCAGAGGGAATTCCACCAGTTTGGCATCGAGGTCTTCGGATCTCAGTCCATGCTGGCCGATGCAGAGGTGATTTCCCTTGCCAATGATTTTCTTACAGGCTGCGGCGTTGAGGGCTTTAAGCTGCACATAAACAGCATAGGCTGCCCCAAGTGCCGGGCTGAATACAGGAAGGCCCTGCAGGACTTCATCAGGCCAAACCTTGACAAGCTCTGTGAGACCAGCCAGGGGCGCTTCGAAACCAATCCCATGCGCATCCTCGACAGCAAAGACCCGGATGACCAGAAGTATCTTGTGGGCGCGCCCAAGATAACCGATTATCTCTGCGATGACTGCAGAACTGCCTTTGAAGAGCTTCAGAGGGATCTGGATGCTCTTGGCATTGAATACGAGGTGGATCCCGGCATCGTAAGGGGCTTGGATTACTATACTAAGACTGCTTTTGAATTCATCTCTGACAAGCTTGGCGCCCAGTCCACCATCTGCGGCGGCGGACGCTATGACAATCTTGTAGAGGAGATAGGCGGTCCCTCCACTGCAGGCGTGGGCTTTGGCATGGGCATCGAAAGGCTGCTCATAACCCTTGAAGCCTGCGGCGTAGAGATCCCGCAGCCCGATGAATGCGATGTGTTCATAGCGGCTATGGGCTCTGCTGCTCAGACAAAGGCGCTTCAGCTCGGAGCTGAGCTTAGAAGAGCAGGCAAAAAGGCTATCGTTGATGTCTGCGGAAGAGGCCTTAAGGCTCAGCTGAAATACGCAGACCGCCTGGGAGCCTCCTGGTGCATGGTTTTAGGGGATGACGAGCTTGCAAGAGGCGTTGTGCAGCTAAGGGACATGAAGAATTCGACTCAGACTGAGCTGCCCGTTGAAAAGGCATTTGAAGAAATAAATTAAGAGGGAGTTTTAACAATGGATGTATTACTTAAAAGGACCCATTACTGCGGGACCTTAAGAGAATCTAATATAGGGCAGACCGTTACCGTCAATGGCTGGGTACAGAAGAGCCGCAGCATGGGCGCCGGTCTTATATTTGCCGACATCAGAGACAGAAGCGGCATAGTTCAGGTGGTATTCGGTGACGGCAGCTCCAACGAGGTCATCGCAAAGGCATCTCAGCTGCGCAGCGAGTTTTCCGTTGGCATCACCGGCACAGTACGCGAAAGAGAATCAAAAAACGACAAGCTTGATACAGGCAGCATTGAGATAGTTGCCCAGGACCTGAGCATCTATTCCGAGTCCGATACGCCGCCCATCTACATCAAGGACGACGACAACGTATCCGGCGAGCTGCGTCTCAAATACAGATATCTGGACCTCAGAAAGCCCATGATGCAGAACACTCTGGCTTTTAGAAGCAAGATGTATCACGTGATTCGCAATTTCTACTACGAGAACGGCTTCATAGAGGTGGAGACCCCTGTGCTGGCAAAGCCCACTCCCGAAGGCGCCAGGGACTATCTTGTGCCCAGCCGCGTAAACCCCGGAAAGTTCTACGCTCTGCCTCAGTCACCCCAGATCTTCAAGCAGCTTCTTATGATAGCCGGAACCGACCGCTATGTGCAGATCGCAAAGTGCTACAGGGACGAGGACCTGAGAGCCGACAGACAGCCTGAATTCACTCAGGTGGACCTGGAGATGTCCTTTGTGGAGCAGGAGGATATCCTGGAGATCCAGGAGCGTTTCCTTAAGAAGCTCTTCAAGGAAATGAGAGGCATCGATATCGAGACCCCGCTTCCGAGGCTCACATGGGATGAGGCGATGAACCGCTTCGGTTCCGACAAGCCGGACCTTCGCTTCGGCTTTGAGCTCCACGATCTTGGAGAGATCGTAAAGGACTGCGAATTCGGAGTTTTCACCAATGCTCTTGCCAATGGCGGTAGAGTAATGGGAGTTAACATAAATGGATATTCTGACAAGTTCTCCAGAAAGGACATAGATAAGATCACCGAAAGCGTAAAGGCTTACGGCGCAAAGGGCCTGGTATGGATAAGGGTGGAGGAGGATGAGATCAAGTCCTCTGTATCCAAGTTCTTCAGCCAGGAGGAGCTGGGCAGGATCGCAGCTGAGTTTGACGCAAAGCCAAATGACCTTATTCTTATCGTTGCAGACAAAAAAGAAGTAGTCTGGGCATCCCTTGGCTTCCTCAGAAGGGATCTGGCAGGCAAGCTGGGACTTCTGGACCCCAACGATTTCAAGCTCCTGTGGGTCACTGACTTCCCCATGTTCGAGTGGTCCGAGGAGGAGGGCAGATATCAGGCAATGCACCATCCCTTCACCTCTCCAAAGAAGGAGCACATCCATTACCTGGAGACCGGAGAGCTGGATAAGATCTACGCAGATGCTTACGATATCGTTATCAACGGCTAC
>JAEEPD010000208.1 GCA_016284575.1 Bacillota bacterium
TGCCTGTCATCTGCTGCGCAGAGGTGTTCAATTATCTGAACATACCTTCAGCCACCAATCTGGTTCACACGCAGCCCTTCAGCAGAAAGACACTTTACATAACAAATTTTATGAGCGGGTATATCATGAGCCTGGCTCCGGTCTTTATGACGCTGCTGCTTTTATTCACGCTGGTGCCTTTCATAAACAATCAGTACCCGGAGCTTATAAGCTTCTGGGATATGACCGTCTGGTTCATTACCGTGGCTGTGGTGATGCTCTTCGTATACAGCATCAGCGTTCTGGCTTCTGTTGTGAGCGGGACCACAATCATACAGATACTTACGGCCTTCGCCTTTAATTTCCTGCTGCAGGCTCTGTATACGGCTATGCAGGGCTATGCCGAGCAGTTCAGCTTCGGCTACAACTCCAGTGGCAGCTGGGAGGAGTTCGTAAGGCCGATGAATGCATGGACGATGTTCATCGGAGTGAATGGGTTATTCAAATCGGATTACTATCTCGGTCTTCTGATCTATGCTGCCATAGCCATAGCCATCGCTGTGGGCGCGTATTTCATCTACAGGATCAGGCCTCTTGAAAGAACAGGGGACAGCTATGTGTTCACTCCTGTGCAGTGGGGGATCGGCCTGCTGATAAGCTTCTTCGCCTCCTCTCTGGTGGGCCTGGTGATGATGGACAGCTTCGGCTATACAGGCTTCATCTTCGGAGGCGCCATAGGCTTTGTCATCAGCCAGATGATAGTAAGAAAGACCATACGCATCGCGGATAAGCAGACCGCAAAGGCAGCGCTGGTCTTTACACTGGTGATGGTGCTTATAATAGCCTGCTTCTCTCTGGACGTTTTCAGGATCACGGGATATGTGCCCGAGGCGTCGCAGGTGAAGGAGGCCAGTGCCTTTAACTGGATGATCTTTAACAATGGCAGCAGCGCTGTATTTACGGATGAGGCTGATATAGAAAAGCTTATCAGCTTCCAAAAAGAGATCATATCAAACAAAAACAGGATACTCCATCCTTCGGATGATGATTACTTCACTTCGAATCTCCAGATCAGCTACACGCTGAAAAACGGACGCACCATATTCAGAAGCTATCCTGTTCTTCAGAGCATGCTGGAGAATTCAAAGGAGATGGAGTACCTGTACAATAAGAACCGTCCCACCATGGCGGAGATCCTGAACGACCGCAATTACGATGACATTACGGTCTATGTGGAGAATATGGAGGGCTCTGAGGATCTGAGCGCAGCTGACAAGAGACTGCTGCTGGAGGCTATTGCAAAGGACGATCAGAAGTCCGATTACAAGAGCAAGCTGCAGCTTTACAATGGCACGAAGGAGAGCGGAGATTACATCACCTCGATCCACATGAATTACACCTACCGCGGAGACGGATGGACTGACTATCAGTATCAGGAGTTCTTCCGGGTGATCCCCGGCTGGAATGGCTTCAGCCCCGGAGACGGAGTGATGGGCGGCACAGGCTATTACAGCTATGATGTCTGGACCCTCCAGAACCCCGAGCTCTACCAGTGGGTATACAAGATGATAAACGAAGGAAAGCTGATCCCAGCAGGCACTGAAATAACCCAGACAATAAACCTGAACTCAAATTAGAGTTTATTTAATGGCTCCTGCCGCAGGGATTCCCATCCGGCTAACAATAAAACCCCTGAATCATTGAGATTCAGGGGTTTTTGAGTTGCTTTGGATAGCTTTAGCACTTGATCTCGTGGATCCAGCCTTCGGGAGCTTCGATCTCGCCCATCTGAATGCCTGTGAGAGTCTCTCTCAGCTTCAGGATGGTGGGGCCGGGCTCCTCAAGACCCTTGCCGAATACGATGGTCTTGCCGTGGTCATTCAGCTGGCCGACGGGGGAGATAACTGCAGCAGTGCCGCAGAGACCGCACTCAGCAAAGTCGGGAACCTCTTCGAAGAAGACCTCTCTTTCCTCGACCTTCAGTCCCAGATAGTGCTCTGCTACATAGATCAGAGATCTTCTGGTGATGGAGGGCAGGATGGAGGGGGACTTGGGAGTAACCACGGTGCCGTCCTTGGTGACGAACAGGAAGTTGGCGCCGCCGGTCTCCTCGACCTTGGTCCTGGTCTTGGAATCGAGGAACATGTTCTCGTCAAAGCCTGCTCTGTGGGCTTCCATCAGGGGATGGAGGCTCATGGCGTAGTTGAGGCCTGCCTTTACGTGGCCGGTGCCGTTGGGGGCAGCGCGGTCGAAATCACTTACAGTGATGTAGATGGGCTTGATGGGGCCAGCGAAGTAGCTTCCTACAGGAGTAGTGAAGATGCGGAACTGGTATTCCTTGGAGGGCTTGACGCCGATAACAGGTGCGGATCCGAACATGAAGGGACGGATGTAGAGGGAAGCTCCGGTGCCGTAGGGAGGTACGAAGTCCTCATTCGCTGCAACTACCTTTTCCACTGCCTCTACCCACTTGTCCTTGGGATAGGGGGGCATCTCAAGTCTGATGCAGGTGTTGTACATTCTCTCTGCATTCAGGTCGGGACGGAAGGTAACGATGCGTCCGTCTACTGTTGTATAGGCCTTGAGGCCCTCGAAGCAGCTCTGGGAATACTGGAGAACGCCTGCGCTCTCGGAAATGGTAACGGTATCATTTTCTGTGAGGCAGCCTTCGTCCCATGCGCCGTCCTTCCAGTTGGAAACGAAGCGCTTGTGAGTAGGTCTGTAATTGAATCCGAGATTCGACCAGTCAAGATCTTGCTTTTTCATTTGATCCACCTTTTAATTAAATACTGTAGAATAGCTGTTTATATGGTAAAATGAATAACAACCATACAAATGTTTTTATTTTATGGTCAAGAATTTTAACACACTAAATCGATAAAAGCAAGAGCAAAACACATCAAAAAACATATATCGGAGGTCATTTATGGATAACAAAGCACTGTATAATCTTGAATACGGCGTGTTCATGCTGGCGACCCGCTTCGAGGAAAAGATGAACGGCTGCATAACCAATACCTGCATACAGGTGGCCAGCAATCCCACAAGGCTGGCCATTGCCTGCATCAACAGCAATTATACCTGCGAGCTTATAAAAAAGAGCGGGGTGTTCACTCTTTCCATTCTGGAGAAGAATGTAAGCTATGCCACCATAGAGCGTTTCGGCATGCAGTCGGGCAGGGATGTGGACAAGTTCGAAGGCCTTGACAAGGGCATGGACTCCCGCTGGGTGCCGTATCTTAAGACCGAAGCCAATTCCTATATAAGCTGCAATGTGGTCAGCTCCCAGGACCTGGGCAGCCATACGCTTTTCATAGGAGAGGTGGTGGATGCCGCTGTTCTAAGCCGTGAGCCGTCCCTGACCTATAATTATTATCACGCAAACATCAAGCCAAAGCCCCAGGCTCCCGCTGCGGAAAAGCCCATAAAGGCCTGGAAGTGCAAGATCTGCGGATATGTGTACGAGGGACCGGTGCTGCCTGCGGACTTCCTCTGTCCCTGGTGCGGTCATCCGGCTGAGGATTTTGAGCCCGTATACGAATAGACATTTTTTGGAGCTTTAGGAGCAGATTTTACTTGACTAAAGCGCTGTAATGGTTTAATATACTGAAAACGCAAATGCAGAGATGGTATTATGTGTTTCGGAGATACCTTCCAGAGAGCTGCCGGCTGGTGAAAGGCAGCAGGGAACCGATATGCAGTCTCGTACCGGAGCAGAGCTTCTGAACCTGCAGTAAGAAGCTACGGGAGATCCCGTCACAGATCAGCCGCTTGATGGAGCGGTGCAGAGCGGTCCCTTTTGGGGCAATACGGGTGGTACCGTGGTTTATTTGTAAATCATCCCGTAGAAACAGCAATTGTTTCTACGGGTTATCTTTTTTGAGAGATGGAGAGACCTGAAATGAAAAAACTTTACATCGGCGATTACAGCCTTGCGAAACTGGCAAAGGAAAAGGGCAGAAACCTGCTGTTCAGGGAGAAGACTGCCATTGCGGAGATGCTGGATGGAGTCCTGGCGGATGCCATAGAGCTTCCCGCTGTCACCAGTCCAAGGGAGGACAATATAGTTTACAGGACCATAGCCGCAGGCGTTGAGAATTCAAGGCTCTGCATTCCCGTGGGCTTTTCAACCGAGAGCGTCAGGCAGGCCTGGGAATGTGTAAAGGATGCCAAAAATCCCGGACTTATGGTCTGCGTTCCGCTTTCCACCGTGCAGATGGAATACACTCATCATGTGAAGGCTCCTAAGATGCTCTCCAAGATAGAAGAGCTGGTAAAGGCTTCCGCAGAGCTCTGCGATTACGTGGAATTCGTCTGCGGGGATGCCACAAGAGCGGAAGCTCCCTTCCTGTTTGAGGCTATCAGTCTGGCGGAGAAGAGCGGCGCAAAGGCTGTCACCATTGTGGACGAGCTGGGTCATATGCTTCCCGAGGAGTTTGCGAATTTCATCAAGGACATTAAAAATCAGACCGGGCTTCCCGTATATGTTCAGACCTCCGACGCCATAGATCTGGCCACTGCCTGCGCCATCGCAGCTGTATCCGCTGGCGCTGACGGCGCCAAGACAGCGGTTGCAGGCTCCGACGTGCTCAGGACCGAGGATCTGTGCTACGCCTTAGCGGCAGTGGGTGAGACCATCGGCGCTTCCACAGGGCTCAAGACCACTCAGCTGCACAGGGATGTGGAGGAACTTATCAAAAAGCTTTCCGGCGAGGTTTACGTCACCGGCCAGAGCGCCGCAGGCAAGGTGTCCGACATTATGCTCGATGCCTCCTGCACGCTTCCCCAGCTGTCAGAAGCCGCTGTAAGCCTCGGCTACGAGCTTTCCGACGAGGACTGCGGCAAGGTCTACGACGCCCTGATGCAGCTTTGCGAGAGCAAGGACTATGTGGGCGGCAAGGAGCTGGAGGCCATGATCGCCAGCTACGCCATGCAGGTGCCATCGACCTATCATCTGGAAAGCTACGTAATAAACTCCAGCAATGTGACCGCTTCAATGGCCAGCATAGTGCTTTATAAGGACGACGAGAAGATAACAGGCCTTGCCAGCGGCAACGGCCCCATAGACGCGGCATTTAAGGCAATAGAGCAGGCTGTGGGCTACAGTTACGAGCTGGACGACTTCCAGATCAACGCCGTCACCTCCGGCAAGGAGTCTCTGGGCTCCACACTGGTGCGCCTCAGAAGCGGCGGCAGGCTTTATTCCGGCAACGGCCTTTCCACAGACATCGTGGGAGCCAGCATCCGGGCTTATATCAACGCACTCAATAAGATCATTTACGAAGAGAGCAGATAGAGATGAAACTCAGTTTTTCGACTAAAAACGTGCACAGGGATTCCTTCCTTGAGCTCTGCAGAGCTGCATACGACTACAGCTACCAGGGCTTTGAGATCTACGATCCCCTGGCGGAGCGGGCAGAGCACAGCGACAGCGTGTTCAGGAGCGAGAATGCCTCTGATTCCAAGAGAAAGCTGCACAACAGGGGGCTTGAGATCTCTGCTATAAGATGCGCCGAGCCTGTGGACAGCGACCAGATAAGCTCTGACAGGCTGGTCCAGTATGTGGAGCTGGCCAGAAGAGCAGGTGTTCCCAATGTTATAATCCGCATCCAGAAAAAGCCGGATATGGAGGCTTTGAAGGCAAAGCTGGAGGAGGCCATAAAGCGCGCCGAGGTGGGCGGAGTGGATATTCTGCTGGAGACGAAGGGCTATCTTTCCGAGACTCAGAATGTAGTAGACATAATACAATATTTTGCCACCAGCGTGCTTGGAGCTTCCTGGAACATCAGGGAAACCTATTTCTACGCAGGAGAAAGCGCCGAAAAGAGCATTCAGACCCTGGGGGCCTACATTCGCTATGTGCGCCTTGGAGACCGCCTTGGAAATACCGACGTGCTCATAGGCGAGGGCGAGCTTCCCGTGCAGGAGTTCATAGATGCCCTTAATTCCCTGAATTATGAGGGCTTCATCTGCGCTGCCTGGAACGAGGAGACTGCTGACAGGGACATAGTCCTGACCCATTTCGTCAACTACATGGCCAAGACCGGTCTTCAGAAGAAGAAGGCCCCGAAGCTGCAGTATAACCGCAGCAGAACAGGCACCTTCCCCTGGGAAAAGTATAAGGAGCTGGATCTGACTTTCCCCCAGGTGCTGGACGTGATGGCAGAGACCTATCCGGACCAGTACGCCTTCAAATATACTACACTGGATTACACCAGGACCTACGCGCAGTTCAGGGAGGATGTGGACCGCATGGCCGCAAGCCTCATCGCCATGGGCGTCCGCCCGGGCTATCATGTGGCCATTTGGGCTACAAATGTGCCTGCCTGGTATCTGACCTTCTGGGCTGCCACCAAGATCGGAGCGGTTCTGGTCACTGTGAACTCCGAATACCGCATCCACGAGATCGAGTACCTGCTGAAGCAGTCGGACACCCACACCCTGGTGATGATCGAAGGCTACAAAAACATCAGCTACAAGGACATCATCCGCGAGCTCTGCCCTGAGCTGGAAAACATGGAGAGCGGTCAGGCTCTGTATTCAAAGCGTCTGCCGTTCCTGAGAAACATCGTAACCTACGATTTTGAGATGACCGGCGGCATCAGCTGGCAGCAGATGTTTGAGAAGGGCGAAAGCGTTCCAAGGGAAGAGGTCCGCCGCAGGGCTTCTCTTGTGAAGCCCGACGATGTCTGCAACATGCAGTACACCTCAGGCACCACAGGCTTCCCCAAGGGCGTTATGCTTACCCACAGGAACATCGTAAATGACGGTAAGACCATAGGTGACCGCATGGATCTTTCCACGGCGGACCGCCAGATGATACAGGTGCCCATGTTCCACTGCTTTGGCATGGTCCTGTCCATGACATCCACCATGACCCACGGCGGGACCCTCTGTCCACTGCCTTATTTCAGCCCCAAATCCAGCCTGGCCTGCATAAACCAGGAGAAGATAACCTGCTTCAACGGAGTGCCAACCATGTTCATTGCCATGTTCGAGCACGAGGACTTCAAGACCACGGACTTCAGTCACATGAGGACAGGCATCATGGCAGGGGCAAACTGCCCGCCGGAGCTTATGAAAAAGGCCTCCGTTGAGATGAACATGAGGGAGATCCTCAGCGTCTACGGGCAGACTGAATCCGCTCCCGGCTCTACCATGGGTGAGGTGAACGAGAGCCTCGAGCTCAGGACCGAGACCGTTGGAAGCGCCTTCCCCGGAGTTGAATGCAAGATAATAGACCCGGAGACAGGCGAGGACCTGCCCGACGGCGAGAACGGCGAATTCGTGGCCAGAGGCTTCAACATCATGAAGGGCTATTATAAGATGCCCAAGGCTACAAGGCTGGCCATAGATGCGGAGGGCTGGCTCCATTCAGGTGACATCTGCTGCCGCACCTCTGAGGGCTACTACAAGGTGACAGGTCGCCTTAAGGATATGATAATCCGAGGAGGCGAGAACCTGTATCCAAGGGAGATCGAAGAATTCTTCCTGGGCTATCCCGCAGTCTGCGATGTACAGGTTGTGGGCGTTCCCGACAAGCAGTACGGGGAGGAGGCCTGCGCCTGGGTCATCTTCAGGGAGGGCCAGAGCGCCACTGAGGAGGAGCTGAGGGCCTACGCCAAGGAGCGCATAGCAAAGCACAAGATCCCCCGCTACTTTATCTTCACCGACAGCTTCCCCATGAACGCCGCCGGAAAGATACTCAAGTACAAGATGAGGGATGAGTCTGTAAAGATGCTTGGGATAGAGTCATGATCGAAAGATAAATATTGACTTTCGTATACTGAAGTGGTAAATTACTAAAGCATGTTAAAAAGTGTAAATTTATTATATCTAGGAGGTAATATAAAGTGAATCCATTAGAACTTGCACGTTCCGTACAGGATTTCGTGGTGGAATATCGCAGAGATATCCACATGCATCCCGAACTTCCGTTCCAGGAATTTCGCACCACAGACCGCATCTGTGAGGAACTGGATAAGATGGGCATATCCTACAGACGCATGGAGCCCACCGGAGTTCTTGCAGAGATCAAGGGCAAAGGCCCCGGAAAGACCGTCCTTCTTCGGGGAGACATCGATGCTCTGCCCGTAAAGGAAGAGACCGGACTGGATTTTGCCAGCGTCAATGAAGGCTGCATGCATTCCTGCGGTCATGACACCCACAACGCAATGCTGATGGGGGCTGTAAAGTGCATCAACCAGATAAAGGATGAGTTCGACGGTACAGTCAAGTTCATCTTCCAGCCCGCAGAGGAGACCGGCCAGGGCGCAAAGGCCATGATCAAGGGCGGCTGCCTGGAGGGTGTGGACTATATGTTCGGTACTCATATTTCCTCCATGCTGGACCTGGGTAAGGTCGCAACTGCTCCCGGACCCACATATGCCTCTGCATTCTGGTTCAAGATCAAGATCAAGGGCGTCAGCTCCCACGGTGCAGACCCGCTGCACGGAAGAGATGCTGCCGTTGCAGGCTCTGCTGTGGTTATGGCTCTGCAGGACATGGTTGCAAGGGAGTATGATCCCACCCAGCCCATGGTGGTCACCGTAGGCGATATCCACGCACCCGGAAGATTCAACATCATCCCCGGCGAATACCGCATGGAAGGTACCATCAGGACCTTCTCCAGAGAGATCAATGCCACTCTGGAAGATACTCTGAACAGGATAGCCAAGGGCGTTGCCGGTGCTTACCGCTGCGAAGCTGAGGTGACACTGGATGAAGTTGCAGAGGTCTGCGAAAACGATCCCGATGCCTTCGAGATCGGAAAGGCAGCCATCGAAAAGGTATGCCCCGGCGGATTCGAGCTGGCTAAACCCACCATGGGCGGCGAAGACTTCGCATACTATACTCCCCATGTAAAGGCTTGCTTCTTTGGACTCGGAGCCAAGATGCCCGATGCGGAAGGCAAGGTACACCCCATGCACAGCGGCTATGTTCTCTTTGATGAGAAAGCCTTTGAATACGGCGTAGCCCTTTACATCCAGGTGGCTATGGATGCCCTTAAGGCCTAAGATCATTCGTTAGAAAGGATCCTCGGGTCTATTAGGCCCGAGGCTTTTTTATAAACCTTTTGCTCTACTGCAATAGAGCAGTAGAGCATTAAAGCAAATAGAGAGCGGCACCCGATCTGCCGCAATAATCATCAGAAAGGAATCATAATCATCATGAGTTTCATCGTATCACTGATCTCCACACCCTTCGGTGCATTGGCCGCAATGCTTGCCGTAATGGTCATCGGAGAGACCTTAGCAAAGCTCACCAAGGGCTTCGTACCAATGGCACTGACCGCAACGATACTGCTTCTTGCAGCATTCTGGTCAGGTCTTTTCCCGGCAAATATCTCAGACCTTGCAGGTATGGGCGGCACCATCTTCCAGATCGGCAGCGCCATTCTGGTGGTCAACCTGGGTACACTGATCAACCGTAAAGAGATGATCGCCCAGTGGAAGACCGTCATCATCTGCCTGATGGGTCTTGCTTCTATAATCGCAGTCTGCCTCATCCTTGGTGCAACTATCTTCACCATGAGCGATGCTTTTGCTGCAGCTCCTCCTCTTACCGGCGGTGCCATCGCTTCTGCCATGGTACGTCAGGTGGCAGGTGAGCACGGAAACAATGCTGCCGTAATGCTTGCCATCGTATGCATGTCCGGACAGAGCCTCTTTGGATATCCCATGGTGGCATTCTGCCTCCAGAAGGAAGCAAAGGAACTGGTAAAGGACTACAGAGCAGGAAAGATCAAGGCTCCCTCTGCCGCAGCTGCTGACAGCACAAAGAAGGTTTCCAAGAAGGAATCCACCAACATGATAATTCTTAAGCTCTGCCTTGCGGCAGTCATCAGCTATCTGCTCCAGCTACTCACCGCAAAGATGGGCTTCCAGATCTCCATGGTCGTATGGTGCCTGCTGGGGGGCGTCCTC
>JAEEPD010000209.1 GCA_016284575.1 Bacillota bacterium
TAAGTATCATTCAGACATGACGCGTACATTCTTCTGGAAGTCAGTCAGCGATAGACAGAGATTTGTTTATGAAACTGTGCTAAAAGCAAACAAGGAGGCTGAGAAGGCTGTAAAGGTTGGCGTTACTTGTGAATCCATAGATAAGGTGGCAAGAGATATCATAACTGAAGCGGGATTTGGTGAATTCTTTACTCATAGATTAGGCCATTATATCGGGCTCAATCTTCACGATCCCGGAGATATAAATGTGGGTAATACCGATACCACCCATCCTGGAATGTGCTTCTCCTGTGAGCCCGGTATTTATCTGCCCGGCGAATTCGGAGTCAGAATTGAAGACCTTGTTATCTGCCAGGATTACGGTGCAGAGATCCTTAATCATGACAACAAGGAACTTGAGATACTGGGATAAGCGGATTAAAGCATTATTTCTATAATTGAAAAGCATAAAAGACCCTATTGATCAGAATATCGATGGGGTCTTTATTCTGTAGGTGTTTATATTGGCTAACGAAAATTTACGACAGAAGCCTTTACGACAGCTCGCAGAACGACTGTTTTGAAAGGATAGACCAACATTTTATATTCTGCAGGGTGGTGCGGATTTAAGATTCCTTTAAAAGTATAAAGTGATTCTTTCCAATTATCTGTCAGCAAGGATGGTTCTTTCGCCTTTAGCTACGCTGCAGGAGGTTCGTGCAGCGACAAGGTGGATATCCTGCCGGAGGATGGAGCGGATGGAACTTACAGCTACTGCTATGCTTTTTACGAGCAGGACCATACATTATGGGAATGCTTTTCCATTCCTGAACAGAAACCGTTTGACGATATTTATTCCAAACAAGACGGCACGATGCACCTTGTCCGGATCAAGAGTAAATGAATCAAGCTTCAAGGCTTTTCTCCCCAAACCGCCGAACTCTTTGGTGCGGGGAAAGGCTGCTGATGCCGGCAGTTTGGAAATCTGTTCGGAAAAAAGAGACTGTGGAAGCGATTCCGCAGTCTCTTTGTATTGAAAAAATAATTGTGCGATCGCAGCAGCATCGGTAAATGACCTCAGGGGCGGATCGCGGCGCTGAGCCTAAAGCGGGGCTTTACTGAACTCTTCGATAAAGTCTCGGATGTAGCTTTCCATGAGCTCCATCATGGCTATGCCGTCCTCCTTTTTGGCGTCCCTGGGATCCCAGGGGCCGAACCAGCCGCTGGGAGCGGACTCTTTTGTGTCGCGGGCGATCCTGACCGTGCCGCCCTTATACCTGAAGGACTGGATGTGCACCGGTGTGATTTCTTCGGTCAGGGGCTTTGGATCCATGTCTTTGCAGAGCTCCAGGTGCACGGCGCTTTCATCAACAGCAAGCATGGCCTCTGTTTCATTTTTGTCGCCGTGGCCGCCTGCAAATTTTGGGTCAAGCTGGCCCACCACCACCCACCAGTCAAGCTCCGCCATTATGCCGCCGTTTTTGTATACCGCAAGGGCTGCGCCGTCAATGGCGGGGGTGTTGCCTCCATGGCCGTTGAGCACGATAAAGCGGCGGGCTCCGTGGCTCATAAGACCGAGGGCTATGCGGCTAAGTATAAGGCTGAGGCCGTCAACGCCTATGCTTACGGTGCCCGGAAAGCTCATGTGATAATCGCAGACGCCGTAGCTTACCGTGGGTGCGACTATGACGTTGTCCATCGAAGATACTTTTTCTGCAAGATATTCGGGGACCAGGAAGTCGGTCCCAAGGGCAGACTGGGGGCCGTGCTGCTCGAGGCTGCCTATCGGTATTATGACCACCGGATCCTTTTCAAAGGCTTCCTTTGCCTGAAGCCAGGACATTTTTTCAAGTAACATAACTCCTCCTTTTTTGATATAATAATTATACTACCTGAGCTCTTCTTATCCTACAGATTTATGGAATGATGCCGACTATTTGTTGGACTTTTGTTGGACACAGGGGCTGATAATGGTATGCAGATAATCAGGCCCCGGACGAAGGCCGTCTGCGGACCGAAGGAAAGACAGGAGCCTGGCAGCTATGAATTCAAAGAAATGGGCAGCCATGCGGCGGCTAAAGCTGCCGCCCCATACCCGTGGCATAGCGTCAGTCGCACTGATTTAAGGAGGGAATAAATTGAACAATTCATCAAGCAAGGAGGGCCGTGAGGCCCGGGAGCTGGCGCGGCTGAGAAAGCAGGCTGCGCTTCCTAAGGCAGGGATGTATCTGCTGTTTGTGATGGTGGTCCTGACCATAGTCTACGTGGTGGACGAGATCACCTCCAACATGAACGCGGCCATGCAGCCCTACGTGCTCTTCGACCTTTTCAATATCGGCTCAAGGAATGTAAACAGCCCTGAGTACACCAAAGCAATAAACACAGTCGCCCCCTGGCAGGTGGCGTCGAACCTGTTTCTGATAATCAGCCCCTTCTACAAGGCCCTGTCGGACAAGTACGGCCGCAGGCTCTTCCTGATGATAAACACCGTGGGCATGGGCCTTGGCATGCTGATCGTAATGACAGCGGCCAATGCAGTGCAGTACATCCTTGGAATGCTGTTCATGATGTTCTTCACCCCCAACGACATGCAGGTGCTCTACATTATGGAGACCGCGCCGAAGGAAAAAAGGGCCACCTACAGCTTCGTTGCCAAGGGCATAGCCCTGATAAGCGTGTCTCTGATAGGTGTCATGTCCAAGGCTTTTCTCAATGATGCAGATGCGGGCAGCTGGCGTATGGTTTACTTAATACCTGTTATCGTAGCCATAGCCATCGGCCTCATTTCCTACTTCCTTCTGAGGGAAACTCCGGTCTTTGTGGACCAGAGGATCAGCTTTCTGGAGATGACTCCCGAGCAGCGGGCTGCCAAAGCTGAGGAGAATAAAGTAAACGGTACCTCGGAGGAGGGGGGCGTGTTCCGCGCCCTGAAATTCATATTCAAGAACAGGCAGCTTCGCTGGATACTTATAGCCGGCTTCCTGTTTTTTGCCACCACATTCTACACGTCCTACTACGCCACGGTGCTGGAGGGCTCCATGACCACGGAGATGGTGGCGCTGGTGCTTATAATCTACCCGTTCTTCAACGGGATCGTGACCATACTCAGCGGCTTTTTCTCAGACAGACTGGGCCGCAAAAGGGTCTGCATACTGCTGGGAAGCCTGGCGCTTTTCGGCCTTCTGATGTTCGTACTGGCCTGCAGGCTTGGCTGGGGCCCGGCGGCGGCAGGCATCGCCTACGGCTGCTCCATCGGCGGCCTCTGGTCCATGTCGGATACGATCATACTGACCATGCCGGCTGAATCCTCGCCCTCCGGAATGAGGTCCTCCGTCATGGGAACCATATCCGTTATGATAGGCTCCGGCATGTTCATAGGCCAGGTTCTGTTCATTGTGCTGCAGAATTTCATGCCCATGGACCTGCTGTTCCTTCTGATCTGCGTGCCCTTCATGGCTCTGAGCCTGATAGTGCTCATAACCAAGGTGAAGGAGACCAGAGGCGTGGATCTGGACAACATTACTGCCGATACATATAAGTGATGCCATTGGGGATGCCATTGGGGACAGTTCTCAATGTCATATAGGTGACAAACAGAACCGTCCCCGATGTCACAAAGTTATTTTTCATATAAGGAGGGTTAAATTATGAAGATTGTTATTCTGAACGGAAGCCCCAGACCGGGCGGAAATACCGAGATCATGTGCAATGCCTTTGCCGAGGCTGCGGGAAAGAAGCACGAGGTGGTCCGCGTGGACGTTGGCCGCATGAAGATCAGCGGCTGCCTGGCCTGCATGTACTGCCGCACCCACGACCACGAGTGCGTACAGAAGGACGACATGGTCAAGGTCTGGGAGGCTCTTAAGGGCGCCGACATGGTGGTCTTCGCTTCCCCCATCTACTGGTTCGATGTGACCGCCCAGCTCAAGTGCACCATCGACAGGCTGTATGCCGGCGGCTTCAGCTGGAACAAGACCGCCATGCTGCTGGATTCCGGCGCCGACAACGTTTACGACGCTGCGAAGGCTATGTACAAGGGCATGACCAGCTACCTGAAGTGGGAGGACATGGGCGTGGTCTGCGTTCCCAACATGAGGGACAAGGGCAGCATGAAAGATGCTCCTGCGCTGGCAGAGGTAGTGAAGCTGGCCGAGAGCCTGTAGGAATGAAGGGGCCTGGCGTCCTTTAAAGGCCCCGGGCTTTTGGCTCCTTGGAGGACTATTATGTGCTGCAGGTTTTATTACCGCAAGGAAAGTGTAATGCGCACCATGCAGGAAATGGAGCTGGAGGGCATTCTTGACCTTTCCGGCGAGGGCTTTCCCGATGGGCAGATAAATCCAAGCTGCAGCTCTGTCATCATTTGCGGCAGAGGAGGGCGGCTCTCTTTTGATACGGCTGATTGGGGCTTTCCCGCAAAAAGCGGGGGGCTCGTGATTAACGCCAGGTCGGAGACCGCCCTTGTCAAGCCCATGTTTAGCAGCTCCTTGCTGAGCCGCCGCTGCGCAGTTCCGGCAGAGCGCTTCTGGGAGTGGGACTTCGCGAAAAATCGCGTGGAATTTACAGATCCCGCCCGCAGCATGATGTTTCTTGCGGGCTTTTGGCAGCTCGCGGAGGGCATACGCCGCTTCGTGGTGATGACCACGGCGGCCAACGCGTCGGTCTCCAGGATCCACGACCGCATGCCGCTTATGATAGACCGCAGCAGTCTGCGGCGCTGGATACTGGACGACGGAGCCTTTCAGCAGCTTATGACGCAGGAGATGCCGCCCCTCAGCCCCTTCAGGGAGGAGGAGCAGCTGAGCCTGTTCGGACAGGACGGTATTGGCGGAATGGAGTAGTTTATGCAGATCTTTGCAGCTGTTTTTATGATCATCACTGAGATCGTGTGCCTTATAAAAAGCTACCGCTTTTTCGGCTGGCACATGTTCGATTTTTACACGATAATATCGAATTTTCTGGCTATGCTTAGCACGGCGCTGCTGCTGGCTTTTGGACCTGGGACCTTTGTCACTGCCTTCCGCTTCCTGTCGGTGTGCATGATGCTCATGACCATGCTGGTGACGGTCTTCGTGCTGACGCCGCTGATGAAGGATGCGGGGCTGTTCAGCGGAACGCAGTTTTTCTTTCACCTGCTGTGCCCCATACTGACCACGGTCTCCTATGTTTTGTGGGAGGATCACAGCGCGGCCTGGTATGTGCCGGCGGCGGTCACCATAGTCTACGGCGTGGTGGTGATGTATCTGAATTATCTGGAGAAGATGGACGGGCCGTACCCCTTTGTGCGGGTGAAGCACCAGAGCCGCACTGCCACTGTGGTGTGGATAATCGTCATGTTCGGCGCAATTTTTGGCATCGCCCGGGGCGTGATCTGGCTGTCAGGCCTGATTTAGGGTAAGCGCTGTAGGGGTTGCTGTCCCGCAGGGCAGCTGATTCATATAAAAAGCCCGGCGGTGCAGTGGTGCAGAGCCGGGACGGATATACTGTGGATTTGATGAGGGCCTGGGACCGTGGATCCCGGGCTTTTCAGCTTCTTTTGTTCCACCAGTAGCCGAAGATGGCGCCGGTGATTCCGCCGAGGATATGGCCGAGCTGGGAGATGTTGTCGCGCACGAAGAGGCCGTTGGCAACCTCCTTGCCCAGATACAGCGCCGCCACAAGGATGAAGGTGATGGGGATCTCGCCGTCGCCGAACTCAGTGAAGGAGGTCATCAGGATGAAGGCGAAGACCACTCCGCTGGCGCCCATGATGGCTGAGCCTGGGAAGAAGATGCCGTTGACCAGGGCTGTGGCGAGGGCGGTGCAGAGTATGATGCCGATGATGTTGGAGGAGCCGTATTTTTCCTCCAGCATTGGGCCCAGTAGCAGGATGAAGCTCATGTTTCCGAGGAAGTGGTCCCAGCCGCTGTGGCCGAACACGTGGGTTATGGCGCGCAGCCAGGTCAGCGGGTTGGCCAGGGAGCTGCGGTAGGTCATGAAGAAGGTTCGGCTGATGCTGCCGCTGCTGAGGATGCCGAGAACTGTGGCAATCAGGCAGATGGCGGCGAAGCACAGAATGACGGGTGAATTGAATACTATGCGAAGTCCTTTTTTCTTGCTCATGACGGGCCCTCCTTGATCGATGTGTCTATTATAGCACAGACGGCGGGGTTCAGTGCAAGATATAGGGTAAGTGCCATTGGGCTGGCCTGATGGGGGCGTGGTGCAGGAGCTGTGGATGCGTGGTTGGATGCGAAGGGCTTGGAGCATACGGGTATTGCGAGGCTTGGGCTGGGTGGCCTGTTTTTTGTGTGCAGATTTATGTATAGGCCGGGGTGGATAATTTGTACTGAGTTGGTGTAGAATTATATTGGCGGCGAGGGGCCGCGGGTAAGGGGTGTAAAGGATGGTCACGAAACGATGAGTTTAAAAAAGGTTATTGATAATATAAAGGGCCGGGGGCGGACGGATTATGTGCCGCCGCGGGAGCTGGTGGAGGATGTTTACAGGTATCTGGAGCAGCACTTCAGAGGCTCTGTGGCTGCGAAGAAGGAGGTCCTGAAGAGGCCGCGGAAGATGGAACGGCCGATGGTCAGTTCGGATGCGGGATTCGGCGTGATCCATGGCGATATAGATGCCGATGAGGATGAAAGACCTCTGAAGGAGTGTTCCCGGCCGGTGACAAAGCCTGCAAAAGAGGCGGAGACTGAAGAACTGGATGCGCTGGTGGATGTGGCTGTACCACAGGTGTCTGAGGATGCTGCGTCTTACGAGGAGCTGCAGGCGCTGCACGAGGCACGCAAGGACAGTGAACCCTGGCTGGAGCTTGAGGCAGAAGCACTGCACGAGGCGCACATGGACAGCGCACCCTTGCCGGAGCTCAGGAAGGAAGCGCTTCGGCCGATGTACGAAAACAGAAGGCCATTGTCTTCTGCGGCTGGCTCGGCTCAACCGATCGCAGGCCTTCACGCAATGTCTTCAGACGAGGACCTGACGGACCTTCTGAAGCGTCAGCAGGAGAGCTTTCAGCGCATGCTGCTGAGGCTCATCGACGAGCGGAATTTCACAGACGTGGAGGTGTACAAGCGGGCTAACATGGACCGCAAGCTTTTTTCCAAGATCCGCAGCAACAGCGGGTATCAGCCCACAAAAAAGACCGCGCTGGCGCTGGCCTTGGCGCTGAAGCTGGACCTTGAGGAGACCGCAGATCTGCTGGGCCGCGCGGGACTGGCACTGTCGCCAAGCAGCAGGTTCGATTTGATCGTGGAGTATTGCATTAAGCACGAGATTTACAACATGTTCGAGGTGAACGCGCTGCTCTACGAGTACGACGAGCCGGCGCTGGGGTAGCGGGCGCAAGGGCAGCGGCAGCTTCGGAGGAATCAGCAACCGGATTTGCTCGGTGGTCAGGAAATGCGAGGAAAGCAATGGGTGGCCGCTTCGGCGGAATCAGCGACTGAGAAATACACAAAACACAACGGATCCCACCGGGGTCCGTTTTTTGTCGCCTGCGAAGCGACCTTTTGCCTGCGCCGCTCTGCTATTCTTAAGCTGCAAATAAACCCCAGGGCACCGGCTGCCCGGAAGAACCAATACCAAAGCGCAAAGGGAGGACATAAAGATGAGTAAAAAAGGATTAACAGAGCTTGTCATGATACTGGACCGCAGCGGCTCCATGAGCGGGCTGGAGGCGGACACCATCGGCGGCTTCAACAGCATGATCGAAAAACAGAAAAAGGAAGAGGGCGAGGCCTACGTTTCCGTGATGCTCTTCGACGACAGATTCGACGTCATCTACGACCGGGTGGACATCCGCAAGGTGGAGCCCATGAACGAAAATCAGTACTTCGTCCGCGGCATGACGGCGCTGCTGGACGCGGTGGGCAAGGCGGTCAGGCACATCGAGATGGTCCACAAATACGCGCGGCCGGAGGACGTGCCCGAGAAGACGATCTTTATAATCACCACGGACGGCATGGAGAACGCCAGCCGCGAGTACAGCTACGAGCAGATCAAGCGGATGATAGAGGACAAGAGGGAGCAGGGCTGGGAGTTCATGTTCCTGGGCGCGAACATCGACGCAGTGGCAGAGGCCGAAAGGATAGGCATCGACGCCAGAAGGGCGGTGCGCTACGAGCACGACAGCGCGGGCACTCAGACCACATTCAAGTCGCTCTCCAAAGTGATCAGAACCGCGGTGATGGCCGATTCCGCAGCGGGGATGGCTATGATGTTCGACAGGGAGGACCCGCGGTCCGAGGTGCGGGAGGAGTAAAAGAAGCGTCACAAGGGGTAGGCCGCGCGCTGTGCGAAAGCGCTGCAGGGATAAGTGGGATCGATGATATTCAGAGAGTCCATTAAGGCTGATCAGTACACGATAAATATTATACAAAACCCTCTCAGAAAGGTGTTCTGAGAGGGTTTTAGATTATTTCAGTGCTTAAAGCTCCTGCGGAATGCAAAGAAGCCTTGTTCGAAGGATTAGCGGATATTAATGTGAAATATTGCCATAATTGGTTGACAATATTTGTGAAGTCTGTTAATGTAAGCAACAAGCAAAAGCGACCCTAAAACGGTAGGCGGTTAGTCACTGTCCGATATCCCTGCAGATATGCTGAAAAATGCAAATCGCATATATGGGAGGTGATGCTCTTTATGAGTTCATACGAGATGTTCTCGATTATCGTTGGCGTAGCCACGTTGATCGTTGAAATATTGATATATGTACGAAAAAAGAAATAATCGCCACTCTCAGTTCACAGTTTGACGATTATTTCTGAAAACAAGTGACTGACCGTCGACCGGTCGCTTTTGCTATATCCATAATAGCAGATTTCCGCGGAAAATCAAGGGTCCAGGGGAAAACTTCACAAAACTGAGCCTCAGCCCACCTGCAATTTGCATTCTTGATTTTGCTCTGCCTCTGAAATACAATAGTCGGGTAATTTTTGCAGGCGGGATGGAGGCTTTTCATGAACACGAATAAAAGAATCAGGCGCATGGCGCAGGCTGCGGTGATCGCGGCGCTTTATGTGGCGCTGACCATGGCCTTTGCACCCATATCCTTCGGCTCCGTGCAGCTGCGGGTGGCGGAAGCCCTCACCATACTGCCGCTCTTTGGCTTTGCGGCAGTGCCCGGACTTTTCCTGGGTTGCCTTCTGGCGAACCTGCTGGGCGGGGCAGTCATCCTGGACATCGTCTTCGGAAGCCTCGCGACCCTCATCGGCGCCTTCGGAGGCTGGCTGCTGAGGAAAAACCGCTGGCTGGTCCCGATTCCCGCCATCCTGGCCAACACCGCCATCATACCTTTCGTTCTTAAATACGGCTACGGCGTGGATATCCCCATCTGGCTGCAGATGACTTACATCGCGGCGGGGGAGGTGCTGGGCTGCGGCCTGCTGGGCCAGCTACTGGGCTCGGTGCTGCTTAAGCATAAGGACCTGTTCGGCGACATGGAGTAGTGAGGCCGGCGGCGAGGCTGCCCTGATCCAAATGCTGCCGGGGATGCGCTCTTCCGACGGCGACAACAATTAAATCCGAAAACGGCTCTGAGGCCCTGAAAGCCCCATAGAGCCGTTTTTTATTGCTTGGGCGCAAACTGTCCACGAAGCACCGAAAAAGCCCTCAGACAGGCTGTGAGAGCCTCTGAGAGGGGTCTGTGAGAGGGTGTGGCAAGGATCATAAAAAATGCAATAAAAGGATTGCGTGTACTTTGTGTCTGTAAAGGATTATCGAGGCTATAAAAGGGTTAGGATTATCAAAAATGCAAATGTAAGAACTTTCTATAATTGGTTGACAATATTTGTGAAGTCTGTTAATGTAAGCAACAAGCAAAAGCGCCCCTAACACGGTAGGCGGTTAGTCACTGTCCGTTATTACTGCAACAATGCCTAA
>JAEEPD010000210.1 GCA_016284575.1 Bacillota bacterium
AGAGAGTCCAAGGGACTTCCCAGGGACATCTTCCAGTTCATAAATAACATCGACACCGGCCAGGTGAACAAAAAAGCCGTGGAGTCCCTGATAAAAGCCGGGGCCATGAACTGCTTCACCGATAACAAGGCGGCCATGCTCAGCTGCTTTGAAAGCCTGATGGAATCCGCCCAGAACGAGGCGAAGAAGAACATAGAAGGCCAGATATCGCTGTTCCAGATGGACAGCATGGCAGGATCTGATAACGTTTCTTTGCTGGACGTGGGAGGTAAGCTGCCTGATGTGAAGCCCTTCACCAAGGAAGTGAGCATGTCCATGGAGAAGGAGATGCTGGGAGTATACCTTTCCGATCATCCTCTGAAGGACTACGTAGGACAGATGAGAAAGCTTTCCAGCATAACCTGCGAGGACATACTGAGGGCTGAAGAGGATATGGCCCAAGGCGCTGTGAACACGGTGATCAGGGACAACATGAGCTGCACCATCTGCGGCATCGTAACCACCAGAAAGACCCAGATCACAAAGAACGGAGCCATGATGGCCTTCATCGGAATAGAAGACCTTTACGGAACCGCCGAGATCGTGGTTTTCCCGAAGGTTTACGAGAGAGTGTCACAACTCACGGAAGTGGACAAAGTCATCCAGATCAGAGGAACTTTGAACTTCAAGGAAGACGAGGCACCGAAGATCCTGGCAAACGATATAACCGAGCTTGAGTCTGATGAGAAGGCGGGGGTGAACGGTGAAGACAGGCCTGCGGATGTAGCTGCAGAGCCTGTGAGACCGGTGCCCGAAACACCTGCCAGGCCGGTGAAGCCGGCCATGGAAGTGCCTGCCGAAAAGCCTGAATGCATGATCAAGATCCGCATCCCGGGGGACATGGACGACAGGATCACCATGGATATGATCAACACCGCCCTCAAGCGCCACCCAGGCGACAAGCTGACGGCAGTGCTCATGTACATGCCTTCCGGCAGGACCCTGAAGTCGGTCATGAGGCTGGAGCCTTCCGGCTCACTGAAAAATCAGCTCATAGGGCTTCTGGGAATGGATAACGTGAAGTTCTGATAATATAAAAAATTTATCAAGGAGCAAAAACATGAAAAAGATCGCAGTATTAACAAGCGGCGGGGATTCGCCGGGCATGAACGCGGCCATCAGGGCTGTGGTCAGATGCGGACTTGACAGAGATATGGAAGTCTTCGGTATTAAGAACGGATTCGAGGGCTTGCTGGACGGCGAGATCGAACCGATGAACAGATACTCGGTAGGGGACATCCTCCAGAGAGGCGGCACTAAGCTGAGATCTGCCAGGAGCGCCAGATTCATGGAGGACAAGTGGGTGGATCACGGCGCTGAGATGCTGAGGACCTTCGGTATCGAAGGCCTGGTAGTCATCGGCGGCAACGGTTCTCTGAAGGGAGGACTGGAGCTCAGCAAGAGGGGCATCAAGGTCATGGGTGTACCCGGAACCATAGATAACGACCTGGGATATACAGATTACACTATAGGCTTCGATACTGCAGTGAATACTGTGCTGGACGCCATAACCAAGATCCGCGATACTTCTTCCGCACATAACAGGACTACCATTATCGAGGTAATGGGCAGAGACTGCGGAGACATTGCTCTTTTCTCCGGCCTGGCAGGCGGCGCAGAATATGTTGTGGTTCCCGAAAAGCCATTCAACATCAATGAGATCGCTGTTAAGATCCTCGACGGAGTCAACAAGGGCAAGCTCCACTCCATAATCATCAAGGCTGAGGGAAGTCCCATGTCAGCAGATGAAATGGCAAAATATCTGGGAGAGCATACCGGAAAAGACACCAGAGTAGTGGTTCTTTCTTACCTTCAGCGCGGCGGAAGCCCTACGCTGATGGACAGAAACCTTGCGACCCTTTGCGGCGCCAAGGCGGTGGAACTTCTGGCAGAGGATTCAGAGTCCAAGGCCGTAGGCATTGTGGACAACCAGATCGTGGCATTCGACCTGGAAGACGCCCTTAAACAGACCAGAGAATTCAACGAGGAAATGTACCATCTCATCGACGTACTCAGTAAATAATCGATAAACAAAATGAAAACGATAGTAGTTTACAAAAGCAAATACGGAACAGCCGAGCAGTATGCGAAATGGATCGCTGAAGAGCTGGGCTGCGACATCAAAGAACTGGGTGAGATCCGCGCCAGAGACCTGGAACCATACGAAGGTATAATATTCGGCGGCGGTGTCCACGCAGGCGGCATCGAGGGGATCGACAACTTCATCAAGATGGTGAAGCCCATACTCAAGGATGCATACTTCGGGTCCTTCGACGAATCCGTCAACTTCAGGCAGGACTGGTACAAACCGGCCAAAAAAATAGTGTTCTATGCCGTGGGCATGAACGTGCAGAACTTTGATGCCAGGGCGGAGCTCAGGAAGGTAAACTTTGACAAAAAGTGGCTGAGGCCCGTGACCTGCTACTACTTTGACGGCAAATACGAGCCGGAGAGAGTGCAGGGGGCGGATGCACTCGTCATCAGGTTCACCCCCAAGCTCCTTAAGGACAAGGGACTGAACATGACCTCCGACGAACGTAAACTTCTTGACAAGACAGAAAACGGCTGCGACCTTGTGGCCCGCAG
>JAEEPD010000211.1 GCA_016284575.1 Bacillota bacterium
CTCGTCGCTCTTTATCGCCTCGACGGCAGCCTTCCGCTCCTCCTTCCAGAGGGCGGCGGGGATGCGCTCCCACCTTTCGCTGGCAAAGCTTCTGGAAAGTCCGGGAGCTATGTTAAGGGCTATCATGGCGGCTTCGATGGGGATGGTGCCGCTGCCGCACATGGGGTCCACCAGCAGCCTGCTCGGCCTGTAGAAACTGAGCATTATCATAGCCGCGGCAAGAGTCTCCTTGATGGGCGCCGCAACGGCTGCCACTCTGTAGCCCCTCTTGTGCAGGCCTTCGCCGCTGGTGTCTATCATCAGGGTGACCTGGTCCTTCAGGAACTGGAAGCGGACGGTGTAGTCGGCCCCGGTCTCCGGCAGGGTCTCCAGACTGTAGAATTCTCCGAGGCGCTTTACCATGGCCTTTTTGATGATGGACTGGCAGGCGGGAACGCTGTGCAGAGTGGATTTTACCGAGGTTCCTATGACTGTGAACCTCCCGTCGGTGGGTATCCATTCCTCCCAGGGCAGGGCGGCGGTCTGCTGGAACAGCTCCTCGAAGGTCTCCGCCTTAAATTCGGCCATTTTAAGATAGACCCGGTCAGCGCAGCGCAGCCAGAGGTTTGAACGGACTATGCCTCTTTCATCCGCCATGTAGCTGATGCGGCCGTCCCGCGAATCCGTTATCCTGTATCCCAGATCCTCGATCTCTCTTTTTACCACAGCCTCCAGCCCGAAGGTGGCGCTGGCGATCAGCTCAAGTTGGGTCATTCTGCCTCCTGTTTGTGCTTTGAAATTTCCGCCTTAAGGATATATGCAAGCCGCCGGCTTGGCAAGGGATTTTTGCGTTTCATCCTCAAGTTCGTTGAAACTGCGGCCCGGTTAGCATATAATTAAACAGTTAGTTTATACAAGAAAAGTGAGCTGTAAATGGACATTATCAAATTCGGAATAGAAAAGGGGCTTTACCCCTACATGGAGCATAAAAAGGGCAACCGGGTGCGTTATTTTACAGAGGAGCTCAAGCAGACGGGCGAATTTCCCCCTTATCTGATGAAGCAGCTGCAGAGGGAGAAGCTGGCTAAGCTTCTTAAGCACTGCGCAGAGCAGGTGCCGGCCTATGAATACCTCAATACGCCCCAGATACTGGCGGAGATCGAGGCTGACCCGGAGAAGGTGCTTCGGGAGAGGGTGCCCCTTCTTGGGAAGCAGCAGTTCAAGGCGGATCCCGAGAGCTATATAGCAAGGGATTTTCCAAGGGACAAGCTGATAAAAAACATCACCGGAGGCTCCACCTCTGAGCCTCTTAATTTCTATATGAGCCGGTATCAGGTGGAGCACTACGAGGCTGCCCGCTTCCGTGGGCTTTCCTGGAACGGCATCAGCTACGGCTCCCGCAGCATCATGGTCTGGGGCAATCAGTATGAGCTGTCGGCTCAGGCCCAGAAGAAGATCGCCCTGAAGGACCTTCTCCTCAAAAACCGCAGGATGATAAGCTGCTTCGGCCTCCACAGGGACCAGATGGGTGAGTATGTGGAGCTTCTCAACAGCTACAGGCCCGAGTTCCTCTATGGATATTCCGGCGGGCTGGCGGCCTTCGCCCAGCTGCTGAAGGACTATGGTCCGGAGAAGATAAAGGTCAGGCTGAAGGCGGTGCTGGCTACCTCCGAGACCCTCTTCGACTGGCAGAGGGAGATAATAAAGGAGGTCTTTGGCTGCCCGGTGCTGGGTGAATACGGCGCAAGGGACGCGGGGATACTGTCCTTTTCCTGCCCCTGCGGCCATTCCCACATTACGGCGGAAAACGCGTACTTTGAGATCCTTGACCCCGTAAGCTATGAGCCTGTGGAGCCCGGAACGCCGGGAATACTGGCTGTAACCGACCTCAACGCGGAGGCTCAGCCCAGGCTTCGCTGGCTTCTGGGCGACACCCTTGTGATGGAGCCGGAGGAGCGCTCCGCCGAGCTTTCCAGAGAATGCGGCATACCCCTTCCAATACTCCGGAAGGTGGAGGGCAGGGAGGACGCCATCCTTCTGGCTACAGACGGCAGCCTGGTGCACGGAGACATAATCTCTGCCGCCGCCAGGGATCGCATACGCATAAAGCAGGCCCGCTTCATCCAGCACACTCCCATGACCGCCACCCTGATGCTCTCGGGCGATGTGGACGAAGCCCTCGGCAAGGAATTTATTGATCAGATCAAGCTGAGGCTCGGCGCTGACATGCAGATAGAGCTTCAGATAGTGGATGACATCCCGCCGCTGCCCTCAGGCAAGCAGCGCTATGCCCTCAGAGAATTCGACCTGAAGGAAATACGGACCTAGCCTGTGACACAAGCGGAAAAGCTTGCTAATTAGCGGATCTTAGCTAAGAGGATAATAGCGGGTCTTTATTATTCAAGTTTCGTATTTTGTTATATAAATTATTCATAATAATTGATAGCAAATCATATTGTTAAAAAAATATTAAGTGCTATACTTTTATTAGAAGCAAAGACTTCGAATTGATTTTTGTGCACATGATTTATGAAAGGGTAAAATTATGGCAAGAATTGTAGATAAGTATATCGAAATCGCTAAGAGAAGAAACCCCAACGAGCCTGAATTCCTTCAGACCATCGAAGAAGTTCTCTCCTCCCTGGAACCTGTACTTCAGAAGCACCCCGAGTGGGTAAAGTCCGGCATGGTGGAAAGAATCATCGAGCCCGAAAGAATGATCACCTTCAGAGTAACCTGGGTGGACGACAACGGCGATGTTCAGGTCAACAGAGCATTCCGCGTGCAGTTCAACAGCGCGCTTGGCCCCTATAAGGGCGGTCTGAGATTTGCTCCCAATGTATATCCCGGAATCATGAAGTTCCTGGGCTTTGAACAGATCTTCAAGAATTCCCTCACCGGTCTTCCCATCGGCGGCGCAAAGGGCGGCTCCGACTTCGATCCCACCGGCAAGTCCGACGGCGAAGTCATGAGATTCTGCCAGGCCTTCATGACCGAGCTCTACAGACACATCGGTCCTGAGATCGACGTTCCCGCAGGCGACCTGGGCGTAGGCGCAAGAGAGATCGGCTACCTGTATGGCCAGTATAAGAGGATCACCGGAAAGTTCGACTCCGGCGTTCTCACCGGCAAGGGCATTCCTTACGGCGGACTCCCCGGAAGAGCTGAAGCTACCGGCTACGGCATCGTATTCTTCCTGGAGCACATGCTCCACACCAAGGGCGAGGAGCTCAAGGGCAAGACCGCTGTTATCTCCGGCTTCGGCAACGTAGCCTGGGGCGTAGCAGACATGCTGGAGCAGAAGGGTGCTAAGGTTATCGCATTCTCCGGCCCGGATGGATACATTCTGGACGAGAGCGGCGTTCTCGGCGAAAAGGTCAAGTACTTCCTGGAGCTGAGAGCAAGCGGCAAGAACATCTGCTCTCCCTATGCAGAGAAGTTCCCCGAAGCCAAGTTCTTCCCCGGCGAGAAGCCCTGGGGCGTCAAGGCAGACCTGTACATTCCTTCCGCAATGCAGAACGACGTACATCTTGAGCACGCTAAGCAGATCGTTGCTAATGGCTGCAAGTTCTACTGCGAAGGCGCTAACATGCCTACCACCAACGAAGCAGTTGCATACCTGCAGGAGCACGGCGTATGTGTCGGCCCCGCAAAGGCTGCAAATGCAGGCGGCGTAGCATGCTCTGCTATCGAAATGAGCCAGAACGCACGCAAGATGCCTATGAAGAGAGAAGAAGTATACCAGATGCTTGCTGACATCATGAAGAACATCCATGATTCTTCCGCAGCTGCTGCTGAAGAGTATGGATTCGGCTACAATTTG
>JAEEPD010000212.1 GCA_016284575.1 Bacillota bacterium
CCGAGTGAGCCCCTTATTTATGATTATGGATGCTTTTGCATCCTGTTCCGATCAGGAGGTACTGAATGCACCCTGGAATACTTATATTGATTTTTCTATCGTCCACGATTTTGGGCTACAAGTTGATTAATAACGTCCCCAGCCTCCTCCATACGCCCCTGATGTCCGGCATGAATGCGCTTTCCGGCATCACAATACTAGGAGCGCTGAGTGCCGCTGGCGCCGCTGTTGCCATGGGCAGCAGACTTCTGGGCTATCTTGCCATAGTGCTTGCCATGCTGAATGTGGCAGGCGGTTTCGGCGTGACCGACAGGATGCTGAGGATGTTCAGAAAGAAGGATGAAAGCCATGAGTAATACCGTATACTATGTGATCTGCATCCTTCTTGCAGGCGGCGTGCTGGCCGGCATATCCATGATGAGCCGCGTGGCTACAGCAGCCAGAGGAAACAGGCTCAGCGCAGTCTGCACTGCTATCGCAATAATCGTAACACTGTACAAAAATGCTCTGCTCTCAGACATAGGGCTCTGGGCAGCCATGGCGGTGGGACTTGTAATCGGACTTATTGCTGCGGCAAAGGTCAAGATGATAGAGATGCCACAGGCCGTAGCCCTTCTAAATGGCTTCGGAGGAGCCGCATCCGCCCTGGTTGCCATGGTCTCCCTGCTGGAAAAGCAGATAGACGGCACCTTTGCCCTGCTTACTGCAGGACTGGCGCTGGTGATCGGCGTGATTACGCTCCTTGGCAGCCTCATAGCAGCAGGAAAGCTCCACAGGCTCATAAACCAGAGACCTGTGGTATGGCCTGCTCACTCGGCTATCACGGCTCTCAGCCTTATAGCATCTCTGCTGATAGTTGCGCTGGGCGGCTTTGGCCTGATCTCCCCCGCCCTTATAGTGGCGTTTGGCTTCCTCGCTTCCGCCATGTTTGGCATAGCCTTTGCCATCAGAGTGGGCGGCGCTGACATGCCCATCACCATATCGCTTCTGAATTCCCTTTCGGGAGTTGCGGGAGCCATTGCGGGCATGGCCATTTCCGACCCCCTGCTGGTTGCCATCGGCGGCATCGTAGGTGCCTCCGGCCTTATCCTTACCCAGATAATGTGCCGCGCAATGAACAGAAAGCTGGCAGACATACTCTTCGGTAAGGCAGCAAAGCCGTCAAAGGCTGCTGCTACTGCACCTGCAGCAGAGCCCGTCAAGGAAGAGGCAGCAGAGCCGGTCAGGGAAGAAGCTGCAGCAGAGCCCGTACCGGAGGATGCTGCAAAAGAAGTCACTGCTGAAGAAACGCCAGCCGAAGAAGCAAAGCCAACGACCGATCTGGCCTCCATAATGAAGGAGGCGAAGAAGCTTATCATCGTGCCCGGCTACGGTATGGCCCTGGCTCAGGCTCAGAACCTGGTCAAGCAGCTGGCTGACAAGTTTGAGGCTAACGGCTGCGAGGTCAAATACGGCATCCATCCCGTGGCTGGAAGAATGCCCGGCCACATGAACGTGCTCCTTGCGGAAGCCGATGTGGATTACGAGCAGCTCTACGAGATGGAGCGCATCAATCCCGAGTTCGACGGCTGCGATCTGGTGGTCGTCATCGGTGCGAACGACGTTGTAAACCCGGCGGCAAACACCGCCGAGGGAACTCCAATCTACGGCATGCCAGTCCTTGAGATCGACAAGGCAAAGCACATAGTCTTCTGCAACTACGATCTTAAACCCGGCTATGCAGGGGTGGACAACCCGCTGTACAAGAAAGAAAGCGGCGTCACGCTGATGCTCGGAGACGCAAAGGATACATTAAAGCAGCTGATCGAAATGATCTAAACTGAATATAAAGCAAACTGCAGCGGGTCCTGCCGTCAGGGCACCATTCCGTGCGCTTCGCTTTCGCGCAGCGACGGATGCCTTCCCTGACGTCACCCGCTGCAGTTTTTTTGCATTACAACTGATGATCTGATACCTTAGAACCCAGTATTACAAACCCTTAAAGACCCCTTCTCATCAGGTCTCTGACCACCTCGTCATCGGTCTCGACGCCCTGGGCCTTCAGCTCTGCGATCTTATCCGCGAACTGAGGCAGATATTTTTCGTGGGCTACTAAAAGCTCGTCCAGGACCCTCTTGCTTTCCTCCCCGTTTTCTATCATGGGATTGAGCGCGAAGGCTTCCAGTGCAAGGCCGTAGTCCCCTGTGATGGCAGCCTCTATGACGCATTCCTCCATAGCCTTCATCATCTGAAGCCAGCCCCTCATGGAGGGCCTCAGATCCTCCCATGCAAGAGGCTCAGCGCCGGCTGCGGAGATTAGAGCGCTCACCTCCACCACGCAGTCCTCTGGCAGGCACTTTACTGCGCTGCCGTTTCTCGTGCTTACGGTCATCCTCTGGTGCTTGTCGTTATAAATGGCGCTGATGCATTCACAGGCGGCGTCGCTGTAGTAGGCCCCGCCCCTTAATGCCAGCTGGGCAGGCTTTTCGTGAAGCTCCGGCTGCCTGTATATATCCAGAAGCTCAGCCTCCACCCTGTGCATCTGCTCGGCTCTGGTGCCTCCCTTTCTGAACTCCTCCATGCTGTGATCCAGCATGGCTTTTTCGTTGAAATAATAGCGGTGATACCCGCAGGGAAGCATGCCCATGGAGCGGAGCAGATCCATATCCATGGGAGCCATGTAGATATTTACAGGGGTGCCGCCGTTCTTTTCGTTTATGTGCTCCAGCAGCTCCATGGTCTTGTCTCGGCCCTGCTTGTCGTAGACCTTGTGCCAGTGGAAGTGGTTCAGACCTATGAACCTGTAGCTCAGGTCCTCCCTTTCGCAGCCCAGGAGCTTATGCTCCGTCATCTCCGCTATGGTGGGCACATTGCAGAGGCCTATGGTCCTCTTCCAGCCGAAATGCCTTATGGCAGCCTCCGTCACCATGCCGCTGGGGTTGGTGAAATTGATGAGCCATGCCTCCGGACAGAGCTCCCTCATGTCGTCGATTATCTGACCTATCACCGGGATGGTCCTGAAGGCCTTGAAAATGCCACCGGCGCCGTTGGTCTCCTGGCCCAGCATGCCGTGAAGAGACGGTATCCTTTCGTCCTTGATGCGGGCCTCAAGGCAGCCCACGCGGAACTGGGTGGTGACGAAATCCGCTCCCGGAAGGGCTTCCCTTCTGTCAAGAGTCGTATGGACCTTTACGCCGTAGGGCGTGGCGTCCCACTGCCTCTGGGCAAGATCTCCCACGACCTTAAGCTTCTCCCTGCCCTGCTCCACGTCAACCAGCCATATCTCCCGCACGGGAAGCTCATCATAGCGCTTTATGAAACCCTCCATAAGCTCCGGATTGTAGGTGCTTCCGCCTCCTATGGTAACGATTTTGATTCCTTTGTTCATAATAGTTTACTCCGCTGTATGCACAGCCCCGCAAAATTGATATAATAGTCCTGAATATAATAACACAGCTGCGGCCTCAATACAAAGGCCGACGCCCAAAGACCCGCTTTAGCTGCAGACCGGAGGTTGAAATGTTCAGGATAATAGAAGCATCGGAAGCCGTAAAGCTAATTCCGGACGGAGCCGTCATAGGACTCAATTCATTCGTGGGACTTGCCAATCCAGAGGCTATCCACACCGCCATAACTGAAAGCTTCAGAAGCACCGGACACCCAAGGGATCTGACCCTTATCTCATCCGCAGGCTTCGGACTCTTCGACCCTGACCGGGCTGCAGAGCCATACATCAGGGAGGGTGCCGTAAAGAAGATCATCTGCGGCCATTTCGGCGCCATGCCAAGCACCAAGAAGCTGGTGCTGGAGGACCGCTTCGAGGCATATAATCTTCCTCTGGGACCCATGTCCCATGCCATGAGGGCCCAGGCCGGAGGCCATAAGGGCTACCTGAGCCGCATAGGCCTTGGACTCTTCGTGGACCCGAGGATCGAGGGGCCGGGCCTGAATAATCTCTCCAAGGACACAGAGCTGGTGCAGCTTACGGAGTTCGACGGGGAGGAATACCTGAAGTATGTGCTCCCGGATTTCAACATCGCCATCATAAAGGGCAGCAGCGTGGACGCCTACGGCAACATCTCCTTCGAGGACGAATACTGCACCATCGACGCCCTTTCCATAGCCCAGTTCACAAAACGCAATAAGGGCAAGGTCCTGGTCCAGGTGGACAGGGTCCGCCACGACTTTTCAAGGCCCAGGGACGTTATAATACCCGCAGCCTTCGTGGACGCTGTGGTGGTAGCAGAGCCTAAGGGCTCCAATCAGTCCAGCGGCACCATGTCCGGGGACCTGCACGTCCCCTCCTCTCACATGGACTACTGGTACCGCCGTCTCGACAGGGAAAACGCAGGCAGCAGCAAGCAGCGGGGCGACGATTCCGCGGACATCATAGGAAGAAGAGCAGCGAAGGAGCTTAAGAAAGGCGACATCGTAAACATAGGCTTTGGCATCCCTGAAAAGGTAAGCAAGTACGCCGCAGCGGGCGGCATCCTGCAGGATCTTACCCTTACGGTGGAATCCGGAGGCATTGGAGGCCTGCCTGCTGGGGGTTCAGCCTTCGGCGCCATGATTGGCGCAGGAAGCATCTGCGACATGGGCAGCCAGTTCGATTTCTACGACGGCGGAGGCCTGGACATATGCTTTATGGGAGCCCTTGAAATGGACCGTTTCGGCAATGTGAACGCCCACAGAGGCGTGGATCAGGTGGCAGGCATCGGAGGCTTCGGAAATATCACCTCTGCCACCAGAAACGTCATCTTCTGCCTCACCACCAGCACCAAGGGTCTGAATGTCACGGAAGAAGACGGCAGCATCCATATCAACAGCGAGGGAAGCATCTCCAAGATAGTGGACAAGGTGCGAAGCATCAGCTTCTCCGGCCCCAGAGCCGTTGAGAACGGCCAGCGGGTGCTCTATATAACAGAGCGCGGAGTGCTGGAGCTCAGGCCCGAAGGACTCACTCTGGTGGAGGTTTACCCAGGAGTAGACATAAAAAAGGATATCGTAGACCGGATACCCTTTGAGATCAAGCTGGCACTGAAGGCATCGCAGCAGACCGGGAGGTATTAAAATGTCCAGAGAATATGCGTTAATACGCAGCGGAATTCCGGAGGCGGAACCCCTGTATCAGACCTCAGGCTTCGATCCTACTGCGGTAACGGAGCGGGTGCCGCTTTCAGACGGAACGGAGCTGCTCATCTCGGGAACGGATGTCCGGAAAGCCGAGCTTGAAACTCTGCGCAGGCAGCTAAAGGAAGCGCAGGAGGAAAACAGTGCCAAGGAGGCATTCCTGAGCAACATGTCACACGACATCCGCACGCCAATGAACGCCATCATAGGCATGACTGCCCTGGCCAAAAAGCACATAGACGAAAAGGCCCGGGTATTCGATGCCCTTTCGAAAATAGAAGTGGCCAGCGGCCATCTGCTGAGCCTCATAAATGATGTGCTGGACATGTCCAGGATCAATTCGGGGCGTCTGAGCATAGCCGATGACTGCTTCTCCCTCGGCGAGCTGCTTCACGATACCCTTATAATCATAAAGCCGCAGGCGGAACAGAAGAACCACGAGTTCCGCTTCAGTACAGGGGAGATCTTCGAGGAGACCCTGTATGGAGATCCTCTGCGTATTCGCCAGATACTGGTCAACATACTCAATAACGCCGTAAAATACACTGAACCCGGAGGGCTTATACAGTTTTCCGTCAGCCAGGAGAAGCACAGCTCCGGCTGCATCCTTGTGTTCCGCTGCAGGGACAACGGCATAGGCATGAGCCCGGAGTTCCTCAAACGCATTTTCGAACCCTTTGAACGGGTCAGCTCCTCCACCATCTCCAGGATCGAAGGCACCGGCCTTGGCATGAGCATTGTAAAGAGGCTGGTGGAAGCCATGGGAGGAGAGATATCCATAGAAAGCGAGCCCGGCAAGGGAACTCTTGTAACTGTGCGCATCCCCTTACGCTGCTCCGAGGAAAAAATCGACGCTGAAGCCCTGCAGGACAAGCGTATACTTATCATAGAAAGCAATGAAGATCTTGTGGAACGCTACCGCAGCTATCTTGCTGATACGCCCCTCTTCTTCGAAATAGTCAGCTCATCCACAGAGGCCATTTCAGCTCTCACCGATGCTGAATTCAAGGGCGAGCACTGGGATGCCGCCATCATAGGAAAAAGCGTCGGCCATGTGGGAAGCGTGCTGGATCTGGCGTCCTATCTCCATGATTCAAACCCCGGCCTCGCCCTGCTTCTGGCAAGCGAACACAACTGGGAGGAGATAGAGTATACAGCTGAGCGCAGCGGCATCTCCGCCTTCATACCCGTGCCCTTCTTCCGCAGCTCCCTTCTGAACGGCCTGATAGATACACTGCAGACCTCAGGCGGACACGACAGCATGGGCTCAGCCCCTGAGCTCGAAGGAAAGCACATACTTCTTGTGGAGGATAATTTCATCAACCGGGAGATCGCCTGCGAGCTGCTCGGCAGCACCAAGGCAGCCGTGGATACAGCAGAGGACGGTTCCATCGCAGTCGAAAAATTCTGCGCCTCCCCCGAGGGCTACTACCATCTGATACTGATGGATATACAGATGCCTGTCATGGACGGCTACGAGGCGGCCAGGCGCATCCGCGGCAGCGGCCATCCGGATGCGGAGCGCGTGCCTATATTTGCCATGACCGCCAATACCTTCGCAGAAGACATTGCAAAAGCCAAAAGCGCAGGCATGAATGGACATATAGCAAAACCCATAGATCTGAATCTGTTCATGCAGATACTGAATCAGATAAGATAGACCGGCCGGAAGACGTCCCGCAAGCTTAAAGGAAAGGAGGAAGCGGGTTGAAGCCATATCAGGAACAATACATTAAAAACGCCCGCGAGATCTCCGTTCTTTGCGACATCAGCCACATCAAGGCCGAGGGCTTCGGGAACTGGTACAAGGCCCAAATGGAGGTTGAGGAGCGCATCCATGCCCTCAGGCAGGAGAACATGGACCTGCTTGAGGCCAATCTCTTCCCCCTTCTGGACGAGCTCCACAGTGCAAAGCCCGAGGACATCGCGGAGCTGGAGGAATTCAGCGACAAACTGATGGACTGGGTCAATAACCTGGATGCCGGCATCTACGTGGTCATCCACGGAGCTCTGCTGCGTCTTTACCGTGTCCGCAAGGACCGCGGCGCCATCATAAAGGAGCTCTACAAGCTGGGTATGGGTCTCTATTATCGGAACAGAGTCCTCGACGGCATCGACCGGGACCGCGTTCTCACCTATCTGAACCAGAACGAAATGGTCTTTACCGAGGCCGGCTCATATCTCAAGTATTTTTCTGACATCCCGGATGAAGAGACAAAGGGGTATATAATCCGGGCTCTTGCCAACGTGGCCATCTGCACCGCAGACCGCAGGCGGAGCATTGCCGTAACCGCCCGCATACTGCGCATCATAAAGGACGACTATTACCGCCAGCTGGCTCCCGGATTGCCCTGGGAGACCTTTCTCAGGCGCACCAACCAGCAGATGAGTTCAAACAGAACCATCCTCAGCAGAGGCAATCTCAGCACGGAGGAGCTGGCTTCAGTCATGGAATCCTGCTACGAGGTCTTCACGCCTGAGGTCAACAACAGCGACCCGAACATACGCTGGCTCTGGCCTTACTACGAGATGGAGTACAGCTGCGGCTTTGTGGATCTGAATACCACGCTCCAGCGTCTCCAGTCCCTCATCACCCGCCCCGTGGCAGACAGATACGATGAATCCGGGCTTTACCAGACCGTTCAGCTGCCGATCTATTACGGAAAGCTCATGGCGCAGAAAGCTGCGCTTCAGAGCGATCCAAAGCACGTCCGTTTTCTTGCGGAAGCGTACGAAGGCATGATGCAGACCCTGATGTCTGTGCCGGTGGAGGCCTTCTCCAATCACCTCTTCTATGATGTCCGGCTGGTACTCTCCGAATATCTGGAGATCCCCGGGCTGCCAAGCTACAGGGAGATAAGCGAAAAGCTGATGCAGCGTTTTTCTGGTCAGCTTTACATACGTTCAAGGCGCATAGGAGATATGATCGCCGCTATATGCAGCTATATTTTCTCTCAGAAGCCCGATTTCTTTGATGACATCCCCTTTATCGGCAGCTGCACAGATCCCGATAAAAAGCTGTCTCTGATAATCGATCACGCTGAAGGCTGCGGGCTTTATCACGATTTCGGCCGCATCAAAATGAATATGGACCGCACCATGCAGACGAGGGAGCTTTTCGATGACGAATTCCAGATCTTCACCCTCCATGCGATAGCCGGCCATGACGATCTTGCCGAAAGGAGCTCAACTGAAGCCTTTGCTGACGCAGCTTTAGGTCATCACAGCTGGTACAATGGCAGCGACGGCTATCCGGATTCCTATGTGCGCAACGATTCCCCTTACCGCCAGATGACAGACGTCACCGCAGCAGCGGTATATCTTGCGGATAATTACGCAGCGGAGCCTGAAGGGATCTTCGACAGGATGCAGTCGCTGGCTCCAAGGCAGTTCTCTCCCATGGTCGCCGCCTACCTGTCTGACAAAGGACTGCAGAAAAAGCTCAGGGAGCTGCTGGAAGACAGCGGAGAAGCCTATTACAGGGAAGTCTGGCACCAGCTCACAGAAAATAAATAAGCCCTGAAGTATAGGGCAAAGTCATAGTTTTGATATAAAAAACTCTGCTATCCTGAGAAGACAGCAGAGTTTTCTGTATTTCAGTTAAAGTCCGGCTTCGCTCAGATCAGAATGCCATTGGTCATGTCTATCTCGTGCTGGATTATCTGGGCTGTAAGACCGGTGAAAGTCCCCTTGTGCTTCTTGAAGGCCAGGTCGAAGTACTCCACAGTGATCTTTTCATAGCGCACCGTTGGCCTTACTCCGGGCAGGGACAGGCAGCCCTCCTCCGTGTCGTAGGGCTTGGATTTTGCTGTAATCACCGGATTTAGCATCAGCTGCGGCTGCCCGCTTATCTGGTCCACATAAACTATGATCCGCTTGCTTACGCCTATCATATTCGCCGCCATGCCTAGGCATTCATGCCTGTGGGCATTCAGCGTCTCCAGCAGGTCCATGGCTGCCGGGATATCAGCCCTTGTGGCATCCGCGCTCTTTACTGAAAGAAACAGCGGATCCTTCATGATCTCTCTTACCATACTCTCAGCTCCCTTCATTGCCCGATTATAGCACATTTTCATATAAGTCGCTATATTTCCCACAGACCCCTCAAAAACGCATCAGCGGGGCTCTCAGAGGCCCCAGAGAGCTTATTAAAAGCGTCAGCAGCAAAACAGAGAAAGATGCAGCTCACACTGCATCTTCCCTGATTGCTTTTTATCTGATTTTATCCTTTATCCTGCGACCCTAAGCAAACATTACACTGGCCAGAGGAATGCCGAGCACAGCAAACATCACCAGAACTATTACGATCAGAACTGCAGAATATTTGATGATATCGCCCTTCCCTATCCATTCAAGATTTCCGTAAAGCATGGCTGCAGGAGTTGAGCTTGAGGGGAACAGGTAGCCGCAGTTGCCGGCAAATAGCAGCAAGGCAAAGTATATCATCGGGTTTATTCCAACTGAAGGAGCCAGAGTAAACAGTATCGTTATAGTGATCAGGCCCACAACATTATTGGCCAGAATATTTGTTGCAAGAAGAGCGATGGCAAGGATCATGAAGCCGAAGATCACTCCGCCGCTACCACCTGTGGCAGCACTTACAAACTGAGTCAGCGCTGCGGAAACACCGGACTCCGCTGAGGTCATGGCGCTGGAGATGGTGAGCGCAGTGGTACTCATGATCATCATGGGCCACATTATTCCGTTATCGGCAACCTTCTTGAAGGGGAAGCACTGTTTTCCGTCCTTAACTATAAACTGAGACGCAGCAACCACAAGGGCAATTATTCCTACCGCTCCTATGCGGTTCATATTATCTACAACAAAATTCCCCTTAGGAAGCATATTGGGAATGAGCAGCAGGATAACAAGCGCCAGCATAAGCCAGAGCGCACTCTTCTGCTCAAAAGTAAATGGCGGAATATTTTCCTTTGACTCATAATTCTTAAGCTTGCTGAGATCCGGCTTGAATATGAGCTTATAAACCAGAAGGCATACAGCCATCGTAGCAAGAGTAAATATCAGAACAAAAATCATCCAAGGACCATAGGGAACGCTTACAGTGGGATCGACAGCTCTTGCAAAGCCGGTGACTGCAACCACCGAAATCTGGAATGGGAACACATTCATGGCATTGTTCCCCATAAAGGCGGTCATAAAGATGACCAGGACCACCCAGGGGCTCTTTTTTTCAAGACCTACCTCTTCGCAGATGCTGTAGATGATGCTCCATACGATCAGCGTTGCAGGAATTCCGCCAATGATAAGTCCGGGGATAAAGGCCGCCAGAATTATAAGGATCGTAAGCAGCCAGGGCTTTCCCTTAGCCATCTTGAGATTGATTATTCTGAGCGCCAGCGCATCCCCCATTCCAGAAGATGCGATAACGCCGCCAAAAAGCAGCAGGAAAAACATCTGCATCAGAGTATTGTTGCTCATAGCTGAGGCGTATAATGCGTTGACACTGCTGAAGCCGGACAGACCCACAAGCACCAGGGCAACAAATGAAGGCCAGATAATATCCATGGAGCACCAGGCGTAAATAGTAGCAACCATTATAGCTATCACCTTCATGCCCAGAGCCGTTATAGGACCTGATGGCGGGATCAGACTGATGACGACCATCAGCACGATATAGATCAACAGATTGATCCAGTCTTTTTTACTTTTCATGGGATCACTCCTTTGCTGAAACAAGGACTAAAGGGCATACAGTATGCATGCCCTGTCCTGAAGGATTATTGATTTTTATTTAGCCTTGCTCTGAGCCAGCTTGCCTTTCGGACCCACATCAGGGCAGATGAACCAGAACACTGAGGCTATCGCAAACGCCACAGCGCCAAGGGTGAAGATCTTGGTGAAGTCTCCGCCGGAGATGGGGATGATAACATAGGTCACGCCATATGCAGCGCCGAGCAGCTGACATGTCACTGAAAGACCTACACCGGAAGCTATATTCTGGGGCTCAACATAGAAGCTGGGGAAGGTCTGAACAAAGGTCAGATATGATCCTACAGCGGTACCTGCTATGAGAAGGAGAATATAGATCACAGCTCTTGAATCCATTCTGTAGCTCATAAAGATGGCGATGGTTCCAAGGATGCCATAAACGGCGATAACAGGACGATAGTAGCCAACTTTTCTTGCTATTATAGGAGTAATGACTGCGCCCACACCCATGCCGATGGTCATGGCAGTGGTGATGCCTGCAGATGTGGATTCGGGAATGCCTCTGGCAGTAAGACCTCTTACAAGGAAACCCACCATGCAGACCTGAGCGATCATGGTGCAGAAACCTGCAAAGCCGCCGATCCAGATATACGGATTCTTTACTGCCACCTTAAGGGGCTCAAGGATGGGAGGAGCCGGAGGCAGCGTAACGCCATCAGGGGCATCCTTTACACAGAGCAGCCACAGAACGATGAAAACAGCGATCATTACAGCAGGAACCGCAAACAGAGCTGTGATGCTGCTGAACTTGCTTGACAGCATAAGAGTTATAGTGGAGAAGACGGGAGTTACCGTAAGGCAGAAGCCCATAAGCATGGGGACCTCATCAGGCTTGAACCATACTCTGAAAAGCTTGGACCTGTTAACTGTGGTAAACAGAGCGATGACGCCGATCAGCAGGTTGCCCCAGAACAGCATCTGGTATCCGCCTGCGAACATTCTGATGATGCAGCCTATAAAAGCAATTATGGATGCATAATTTACGATTCTTCTTGCGCCAACCTTGTCTGCGATAACACCGCCCAGCAGACCTCCGAATACAGCTACCCACGAGGGTGCATTGTAAACAGAGGAGTACTGCTGATTGGTCAGGCCGAACAGATCCACCAAAGTAGCAGATCTTGCACAGACCTGATACTGGGCAATAATCGCTG
>JAEEPD010000213.1 GCA_016284575.1 Bacillota bacterium
CTTGCGGCGCCTACAGCCAATAGAGAAAACAGCACAAGCGAAGGCGCATGAAGCGCATAGCCTATACCCACAGCCATTGCAGGCCCTGCCACGCCTTTAGCGAAGGCTCCGGCCTGGCTGAGCAGCTGTATGCCGAACTGGCTTCCTATGGTATCCAGTATGGTGCCTATCAGAAGGCTGGCAAAAAGCCCCTGGGCCATGGCACTCATGGCGTCTATCAGGTATCTCTTTGCCGAGACCTCAATATCCTTTTTCTTTAAAAAATCGCTCATAATTTTTCCCTTCTTAAGTACAATGAATCGATATTTCTGTTCAAAGTTATTTAAAACAGTATTTCCTGTGTCTCAGATAGAAGGCCAGAGCCGTACCCATCATGGCATGGATGAACTCTCCCCTGCCGAAGGAAGCTATGACCTCATCCACTGGCATCATGAAAAAGTTCAGGAACTCGTCCTCATCCAGGCTCTGGGTCCCGGTCTGCTGAAGCTCTTCTGCAAGATAGACGTGGAAATGATTTTTAAAGAGAGCCGCATTGGGATTGGTGACCCCAAGAAGCGTCAGCTTTCCTGCCCTGAAGCCCGTCTCCTCCAAAAGCTCCCTTCTTGCGGCTGTCTCTGGGTCCTCGCCCTCATCCAGCACGCCTCCAGGAAATTCTATGCTCATGGCCTCGGCTCCGTGGCGCCACTGCCTTACCAGGGCGAATCTGCCTTCAAGCTCTGGTATGACCATAACCCATTCGGGTGCCTCAACTGCTATGAAATCTCCCTCGAGCCCGGTGCCGGAGCGTTCGGTCTGGCCAAGGACATCAAAAACTCTGGTCTTAAGCAGGGTCCTGCTGCCCTCCACAGCCCATTTCAGCTCGCTGTCATTCATCTTCTTCTGACTCATCGCAGGAATCGTCCTCCCCGGCCTCTTCATCGTCTGGATCCAGCCCTTCCATGTAAAGCTGGTTTATCTTTTTCTGGGCGTGCATGGCAATGTGCTTCTGCACCAGCCTGTCCCTCTCCGCCAGTATGGAAAGCATCTCATCTGCCACCTCCTCGGCGGGAAGAAGGCCGGCCCTGCCAAGCCACGCGCACATTCTCTGAGAAGTATACTCAGTCTGCATCTGCTCTGCAATGATTCTGGAAAAATTATCGGGATAACCGATGCGGAGCATAAGATCGTATAGCTTTTCGCCGTTTTCCGTCATGGCCTCACCTAAGCACCAAGCATCAGAACGATGGACATGACAAACATCAGTACAGGCAGGATTATCAGGATCCAGAAGATGCCAAGATCCTTAAAGCCTTCGGTCCTGATGTGGTCTATGAGCGCGAAGAGCGCCGCGCTTCTGCTGCTTGTCTGATACTCCGGCCTTGAACCCTTCTCCCTCTTTATCTTTATGGGTCTCAGCCGGCCATCGGGCATTATCTCCCTGAGCACGGGATTGTCGTACACATCCCGCCTGAGATAGGCCAGCCAGTAGATAAAGGTGAAGGGTATGGAGATGACCCACCAGAGGCCGATGTATGAAAGATCAGTCTTAGCAGAGGGACTGCCTCCCACAAGCAGGAGCACTATCAGCAGAGGCATCAGGTTGAACAGCAGAGTTCCCAGCAGGTTTTTGATTATCCTTGAGGGCGGGAAGAAGCGTATGTCCACATTCATCTCCCTGCCGTCCACCAGCTCCCTGAACAGAGGCACAGCCTGCTTGCTGCCCTTGTCGGGCTTTTTGTTCGACGAATGGACTATGAGCTGCATGTGCTTCATCCTGTCCTGTCCGAAGGCCACGAAGGCCACCAATCCGGCCACCAGGCTCATCATGCCGGTAAGCTCAAGGCTCTTTCCGAAATACTGGGTTATAAGGGCTATGGCTGCCGTTGTGAGTGTGGGCTCTATCCACCAGAAGCGGCCCACATCCACCTGCTTGTGAAGGGTGACGGCAACGGCGCCTGTCTGGCCGTTCACAGCAGCCATGAAGCTCTTGTTGGAGATTATATACATGGGAAGCAGCACCGGGAGCTGCTCAAGATCGCTGTTCTCAGCGTAGATGCCAAGGCCCTTTGTCTGAAGGGTCTTTTCCACCACAGGAAGATAATCGTCTGTGACCTCCTGGTTGACTCTGGCCTGAACGGCGTTGTTGTTTATGTCCTGCATCTTTACGCGGTTTCCTGAGATATAGCCAAAATTAAATTCTCTGACCTTATCCCAGTCGAAGGGCTCTACAGCATCCAGCACCTGGTTCACCAGCTGGCCGCTGGTGTTTACGGCTATCTCATCCACATATCCTCCGCATTGATACTGCCTGCTGCTGGTATCCCTGAACACCCTGCATTCTATGGGTCCGCGAACGAACTGATAAGGCAGGTAATAGCCCTTAAGGCTGCCTATGTACTTGTCGACTGCAGCCTTTTCAGCTCCAGTGCCCTTAGCCTTTGCCCAGCTCTGAAGGGCCTCCTCTGCCTGCTCTTTGCTTATCTCAAAGGGCACTATAAGCTCGGGGAAGCTGTCCTTCTCCGAAAACTCCATTCTTGCAAGACCAGAGCCGCAAAAGGAGCACTGCCCCACGGCCTCGCCCTCGGGTATGACTATTCTGGCGCCGCAGCCGGAGCACTTATATACGGCTTTCCCTGCGCTTTTGTATTCGCTTTTGATCTGCTCTTTTTTCAGGCTTCTCCAGCCCTCTATGCGCTTGTATTCTTCTGCAGGAGGCGTTTCCGTACCGCAGCTTGGGCAGCGGTAGACCCTGCCTGCCATATCGTATTTTATGGGCGCTGAACACCTTGGGCAGTTCAGTCTGATCGGATTATCACTTGTCATGTTCATGGCATAAGCTCCCTGTAAATAAATCGTTTTGATATTTTACCACACCGCAGGCCCTTTTGTGCAGCCCTGTGCCCTTGGGCTGTAAAGCTATTATATTTCCATTGACAGAGATGATCCCTCTGTAAGGGGGATCATCTTGATGTGTTCTTAAGTACATTCCTTAGTGTGGCCATCATGCCCGGCACATCCAAAGGCTTAGCGATGTGACCGTTCATGCCCAGCTCCTCGGCTTTCTTTATATCCTCCTGGAAGGCATTCGCCGTCATGGCGATGATGGGAATGCCGGCAAGCGCCGGATCCGGAAGGCTGCGTATGGCCTGGGTCGCCATATATCCATCCATAACAGGCATCTGTACATCCATCAGGATAACATCGTAGTAGCCCGGTTCGGAGGCGGCGGTCATCTCCAGTGCGAGCTTTCCGTTTTCCGCCGTTTCGATCACAAAGCCTGCCTCCTGAAGCAGCATCTGGGCGATCTCCATGTTGACCATATTGTCTTCCACCAGCAGAGCACGCATCCCCGCAAAGGAGATATCCTCTCCCTCATCGGCACGCTTCACTTCCGGCGGGTCAGCCAGCGGGAGATCCATCGTTATTGTAAACTCCGTGCCCTTGCCCTTTTCGGTCTGCACCTCTATGCGCCCGCCCATCATGTCGATGATGCTTTTAGTGATCGCAAGCCCCAGACCTGTCCCCTGTATCCTGCTTACCGTAGAGGTGCGTTCACGCTCAAAGGGAATAAACAGACGGTCCGCGAATTCCGGGCTCATGCCTATGCCGGTATCCTTGACGCGGATCTCATATCGGCCTGTCTCACCGCTGCCTTCAAGCTCAGTCAGCTTCAGGGACACGCTGCCCTTTTCCTCTGTGAATTTTCCAGCATTGCACAGAAGGTTCATAAGAGCCCTGTCCAGCATGACCTTATCGCACAGCACCCATTTATGGGTAACAGAGTTGGATACTGATAATTCTATATTTTTAGCCTCCAGCTGAACTCTTACAAGGTCGCTGGCCTCCCTTATGCAGTCCTCCAGATCCACACAGGCCGGCTCCAGGCTGAGCTTTCCGCTCTCGATGCGGCTCATGTCCAGCACATCGTTTACGATCTCAAGAAGCTGACGGCCGGCTATGTCAATCTTTCCTATATATCCGCTTTTTTCCTCATAGGAAACGCCGTCACGGTTTGCCAGCGTGGTATAGCCTATGATGGCATTAAGCGGCGTCCGGATGTCATGGGACATGTTGGACAGGAAAAAGGTCTTGGCCTTACTTGCTTCCTCAGCGGCGGCCAGCCTTACCTCCAGCTCCTCGTTTTCCCTGATCCGGTCAAAGGTGCGGCGGATGAGAAGGAGCATGACGAACACGAAAATGCTTCCGCCAAAAAGGATGCCGGCCATTACGAGATCCGGCTTTCCGAAGATATCTACAACAAGATAACCGACGAAAAACATGACCAGAAGCCAGATGGGAACATAAAAAAGTTTCCGTTCACTATCCCAGTTTCCATGCTTTCGGACATCTCTGGAGAAGCATATATACCCGTATATGTTGTAAGCCATCAGCGCGCTGCCGGCATATATCATCAGATAGAGGAAAAGGTTCTTCATGACTGTGATCCTCTCCGGTCCTTGAACAATAAACTGCTTTTAACTACATGGCCCCTTTGCGGGTGAGCACCACCCACACCGTCTTGAACAGAATGTGTACATCCTGTCTGAGGGACCAGTTTTCGATATATTCCCTGTCCAGACGGACCACCGTGTCGAAGTCGCGGATCTTGCTGCGTCCGCTGACCTGCCAGAGTCCTGTTATACCGGGCCTGGTGGACATTCTTGAACGGTGGAAGGGCTCGTAGCGCTCCCATTCATCCACCGTAGGAGGACGGGTCCCCACCAGGGACATGTCACCCTTAAGTACATTGAAAAACTGAGGGAATTCATCTATGGAAAGGTCGCGGATCCAGCCGCCCACGCCCTTCTTCCACTTTCCGTTGCTCAGCTGCTTCTGCCCTATTATGCGCGGGTCATGCTCCAGCTTGAACATGAGCTGGTCCTCCTGACCCGTGGACTCGGCTATCTGCTTCTTTCGGGATTCAGCGTCCATATACATGCTGCGGAACTTGTACATCTTGAACTTTTTGCCGTTTTCTCCGATACGGGTCTGGGAGAAAAAGATGGGACCGGGATCCGAGATCCAGATGGCAAGGCCCACGGGGATGGTGAGTATTATGGTTATAAGAGAGCCCACCAGTCCGCCGGCGATGTCCATGAGCCTCTTCAGCAGAACATCACGGCCTGTGATATATCCAAGGGAGGTGGTGATGGTCAGGTGACCGCAGATCCATTCCACGTTCTTATGCCTTGATTCCAGATCGTCCAGATTCGAAAGAGCTGTATGGATGGTTATACCCATGCCCATGAGGCTGTTTATCAGGTCCACAGGAAGATTGGCTTTGGGCGGAACATCCAGATACACCTCGTCCACCCAGTGATTCGTAAGATAATGCTCCAGCTCATCGCCTGTGGTGACCACGGGTATGGTCCCGACCTCAGGATACAGCTCGAGGAGCTTGCGCAGCTCTTCCTGAGCAGCCTCTATCGAAGGGTCTGCGCCCATGATGGCTATGCCGCTGAAACGGTAGGTACCGTAATTGGAACGCAGGATACGGGGTATCACGGTTGGTATCTGCGAGGTCTCAAGGGCTATCAGAAGGGAATGGCGGTTGAGTATGTGATGCTTTTTCTTAAGGAAGCTCTTATATGCCTGCCTCACAACGTAGCAGCTCAGGATGTACAAAGGAATGGCATAAAGCGCCACCTTCGACAGATCCGTCCCCGAGTTCTGACTGAGCATGCGGAAGACCAGAAGTATCAGGATAACATGGCCAGTCTGGCTCAGCAGCCTTATCATCTCGTCCCAGGGGGAGTGATGCAGCACGCTGTGATAGGTATCCAGGACTATCATCACCACCAGATTTATCAGCAGGGCCTCTAAAACTATGCTCCAGAAGAAACGGGAGGTAAACACCCCTTCTCTTTCAACTATGAAGAAGCCTGCCAGAAGACTGAGAAAAACGCAGAGATTGTCCAGAAGCATGAAATCCACATGCTGAGACCAGCCGCGCAGTTTTCGTTTATACATTTTTCACACCTGCCTTATTGCTTTGATGTTCTGTATATGATCCCGATGGCATCAGATGGCCTTAGGACTGTTTCACCTGCTTTTCGTCCTGTCTGACCCTGGCTGCGCAAAGCAGCATGGCCGGCAGATAGAGCCGCAGCTTCAGAAGGGAGATAACAGCGCCCACCTTTGGGGGAAGACCCTTCACATTTACGAATGACAGCATCTCGGATTCCTTCAGCCCCTCCTTCATATGCTGCGCCGCCTCCTTTAGGGAAGGCTCTGTTGCTGCCCGCCATTTGCCTGTGCGGATTATGAGCATGGCAGCATATTCGTTGAGCTGTCGGTCTATATCCTCCCCCAGGCCTTTCATATGCTCCCGCATATAACTGACCAGGTACATAAAGCTTTTTGTAAGAAGATTTTCCTTGCTTTTTGCCCTGATGGACCCCTCGTTGGTTTTATTATACATGTACAGATGCTCGTTGCATATATACACATTCCTCGAGTGCAGAAGGCATTCGTAGGTCATGGGCACATCGGTAAAGACGCGGATCCGCTCCTCCCTGGTGTAGTGCTCCTGAATAAGCTCCCTCTTAAAGGCCTTATCCCAGGTGTGGGCCTGTATCACTCCAACCTGAAGACCTCTGCGGGTATCGGTGAGCAGATAAGGGAACACCGCTTTCTCCAGACGTTCCCTGTTGTAAAAGCCCTCGGGAACATTGTTGAGGGTCTCCTCCAGATGGTCCTCGTACACGTTGTAGGCTGCGAAGAGCACCATGTCCAGGGGCTCCGCCGACCTTTCAACGGTATCGTGGATGAACTTAAGCATGTTTTCATCGGCCCAGTCATCTCCATCCAGGATGCAGACATAGTCCCCTTTTGCTGCCCTTATCCCTTCATTTCTTGCAGAGATGAGCCCGCCGTTGGGCTTATGGATCACCTTCACCCGGGGGTCCTGAGCAGCATATTCATCGCAGATCTTCGGACAGCCGTCAGGCGACCCATCGTCGATGAGCAGCAGCTCAAAATCCCCGTAGGTCTGTGCAAGTATGCTGTCCACACAGTGCCTCAGGTATTTTTCAACATTGTAAACAGGTACGATAACGCTGATCATTTTCTATCCCTCTTTATATATTTACGGTTCGCCGCTGCCGGGGGGCATCCCGGGAAGCCGGCGATACTTGTTATTTACGCTTTTTTTCCGCCTCCGCCTCTGGACAGGAGCGTACGCTTAAGCTGGGAAAGGCTTTCCCTGAACACCGGATTCCGGCCGTATAAGGCAAGGAACAAGATGTTCGGTATGATAAAGCTAAGGGCAGCATTGACAAAAAGCGAAGCCCACACATTCATTGAAAACAGCCCGCAGGCAAACCAGGAGGCTGTGCAGGAGATCACAGCAAGGGCCGTCATTCCGCCGAAGAGCCCTATATATTTTCCCATGCGCTCCCTGGGGTACACTTCCCGGAACAGGTTTCGGAACAGCCAGGGGATCTGGATAAATACTATCGAGACCACCGACGAAAGCAGCACTCCGTAAAGCCCTATCCAGCGGACAGTCAGAAGGTTCAGGCTGAGATTCGCAAGAGCCGCGGTAAGAGGTCTCCAGCGGTCAATCCTCCATATGCCGGCCGCATCCTTGAACATGTTTATCAGCTTGTTGGCGCCCATGGAATAGTAATAGACCACGAAGCAGAATACCAGCCCCACGGCCAGCATGTTCTCCTCTCCCATCCACACATGGATAAAGGGCTGATAAAGACAGAGGAGCATGGAGCTGCTTACGCCCAGCACCCACAGGAAAAGAAGGCTGATCTTTTCAAGGTCCCTGTAATTTGCTTCCCTGCTCTCCATGACCAGCTTGTTGCCTACCCCGGCCATGCAGGCGTTCAGGAACACCACAAGCATCATGCGAAGGGCTGTGATTATGAAATAATAATTCTGATAAAGGGCAAGAACGGTAAGCCCCATGAAGGCAGAGATGACCACAGTATCGGCAGCATCGAAGACCGTGGCAGAAAGCTTGGCGGTGAAAAGGTCCCGCACCCTGCGGAAGATGTCCAGAGTCTTTTCCTTTGGAAGCTTACCCTCAGGCACATACCTTGGATACATTTTCTGCGCGCACACCGCCGTCAGAAGATTTATTGCCAGCTGGCTCACCAGCTGGACTGCAAGATAAAGATAATAGTTTCTGAGGTAGATAAGGATAAAGATCTTCAGGGTATATTCCGTCACCCTTACTGTCAGACTGACCTTGCTTATGACATCCCGGCGCTGATGGGCCTTCAGCAGACTGCTCTTGTATGCAAAAAGCCAGTAGGTCATGACCGTGTTTCCAAGATTCATCAGAAACAGAATGTAAAGGTTCATGTCCTGGGGGATGTCGCTTTTGATGAGGCTCCGAAGGAATGGCATCAGAGCCAACCCAAGAACGGCGACGATCAGACCTATTATCCTGTAAAGGGTCCTGTAGAGGCGCAGAAGCGCGCAAATGGCGGGAGTATCCTCCTCTGCTATGGGCTTGTACATGCTGAAGACCATGGCGCTGCCCACGCCCAGCTCCGCCAGATTCAGGAAGGACAGCAGAGACTTGAACAGGCCGTTCAGCCCCAGATACTCGGTGCCGAGGTAGTGGAGCATGACTGAACGTATGACAAAAGGAAATAGCATGTTTACTATCTCCATCGTCCCGTCAAACACAATATTTCTTGCCGCGTTTTTGGTTCGCTCAAGCTTCATAAGGCTTGCTTCATTCCTTTCCCGGTCCTGCTTTTACGGTTCTTCCCCTAAGGGCTTTTCACCGGATGCGCAGGCTCAGTTCTCCAGCAGCCTGCTGTACAGCCTGCCAGTCTGCATGGTTATTTCCTGCCAGGTGTATTTGGATGAAACCACTTTTTTTGCTTCACTGCGGGCTGCTTCGGCCTTTGCAGGATCATCGCATAGTTCCTGCAGGGTCTCGCGAAGAGCCTCCACGTTTCCCTTGGGGAAGGTGAAGCCGCTGCCGTCCATAACGTCCGCGCACTCTCCTATATCGGATGTGACGCAGCAGCAGCCATAGTTCATGGCTTCCAGCAGAGTAAGAGGCATTCCTTCAAGATCGCTGGGCAGCACATAAAGATACGCATTGCTGTACAGCTCCTCCTGAATGCTCCCCTGCTGAAAGCCTGTGAAAATGATGGAGGGATCATCCCCTGCCATATCGTAAAGCTTCCGCACATAGTCATCCGTATCCGAGGTACCTCCGACTATGACCAGCTTTTTGTCAGTATGCAGCTGTTTATATGCCTCTATCAGGTAATGTATACCCTTTTCCGGCACCAGACGGCCCAGAAACATGATGTATTCCCGGGGCTCAAGGCCGAACTTTTCTGTGATCTCTTTGGCAGGCCGGGGCTCAGCCGGATCTATGCCGTTGGGGATAAGGACAGTCTCCCGCCCGTATTTCTCAAGAAAATAATCCTTCACGCCCTTGCTCAGCACGATGATGCTGTTGGCATGGCGGACAGCGGACTTTTCGCCCAGCATGATATAGGCAGAGGCAAACCTGCCCCATTTCTGCCTCATGTGATCCAGCCCGTGGACTGTCACCACCACCTTTTTGCCCAGCAGCCTCGGAAGCCAGCAGAGAACGCAGGGGCCCTCGGTGTGGTAGTGCACAAGATCCAGGCGGCTGAAGGCCGCCATGATGCTCGCGAAAACCGAGGAGCTCATGGCTGCCAGTCCCCGGCGGTCGATGGTGGGAGCCCAGATCAGGCGGACACCGCGGTATTCCCGGGGAAGTTCTCCCTTTTTACGGAGCTGCTTGAACTGGCTGTTCGTCCTGTTATAACAGGTGACATCATATCCGGCCTCCGCAAGATGGGGCGCCAGGTTGCTTACGACCACTTCTACCCCGCCGTCTCTGGAGGGAATGAATTTATGTCCGATCATCGCGATCTTTTTTGCTTTCTTCTGCATTTCTTTCATTACGCCCGCTCCGCCATCTTAAGATAGATCTCCTGCAGCTTTTTTGCTTCCTCGTGAATATCATAACCAGCCTGCCGGACTATGTCTATCCCCTGCCCCCGGAGGGCTTCCGGCTGCCTGGCAGCCATTATCTCCCTGACCCATTCAGCGTCATCCGCCTCAAGGGATATCCTGTGGGCCGAAGGAGAAAGCACTATCTCGTCTGTGACCCTGTCAGAGAAAAAGCACGGCAGTCCCGCTGCCTGAGCCTCGATGCCCACCACGGGAAGCCCCTCGAACAGCGAAGGAAGCACAAAGCAGTCCATCGCCTGATACCATTCGCTCACATCGGACATCTGCCCAAGAAAGAGTATCCTGTCCTGAAGCCCCAGAGCTGCGGCCTTTTCCTTAACAGACTGCTCCAGCTCGCCTACGCCTATAAGGGCAAGACGGGCTTCAGGGACAGCCTTTGCCAGCTCCGCGAAAATATCCAGCAGGCGGCTGTGGTTTTTCTGCAGGTTGAAGCGTCCCACGTGACCCATCACAAAGCAGCCATCCAGCCCATTGGCCTTCCGGATGCGTTCCCGGGCCTCGGCCTTAAATGCAAATCGCGGCAGATCTATGGCGTTCCTTAGGATAAAGCCGGATTCCTTCCACCGCTTTTCTCCGTAGTAATAGATACCCGCATCCCTTCCGCAGCTCCAGTAGTCTGTGGCAGCGCCCGGAAGAAGCTGCTTGCAGACCATCTTAAGCGGATACTTGTAGTCCTTTATTATCTGCGTATTATGGGCATGAGCTATACGGACCCGTATCCCCGCGTCCTTGGCGCTCTGAAGGGCATAATAGCCCATGGCCTCGTTGTGTGCGTGGACGATCTTAATCTCAGGGCTTTCATGAAGCAGCTCTGCCACAAAGCGCCTGTACTTTGGATAATGCAGCGGATTTAGTCCCGGGCTTACAAAAACACGTCCCCCCATGC
>JAEEPD010000214.1 GCA_016284575.1 Bacillota bacterium
GTCCCCATTGTCACAATACAGGCGACAAAGAGACCCATCCCACTGTCACAAAAGGAGAGAAGTGTAATGAGCAAGCTTTCGGTTATAGTACCCTGCTTCAACGAGGAAGAATCTCTGCCCATTTTTTACGAGGCCGCCTGCAGGGAGCTTGATGGCCTCTGCGAGCTTGAGCTGTACCTGATCGATGACGGCTCAAGGGACGGCACCCTGAGGGTGATAAAGGAGCTGGCGGCTAAGGACAGCCGGGTCCGCTATATTTCATTTTCACGCAATTTCGGCAAGGAAGCAGCCCTCTATGCGGGGCTTAAAGCCTGCACCGGGGACTATGTGGTGGTGGCCGACGCGGACATGCAGGATCCGCCCTCCCTTATCCCCGAGATGATGCGCATACTTCAGACCGAGGACTACGACTGTGTCTGCACCAGGAGGGTCACCAGAGCCGGAGAGCCGCCCGTCAGAAGCTTTTTCGCACGATGCTTCTACAAGCTGATCAACAGCATCTCCTCCACCGAATTCAAGGATGGCGCCCGGGATTTTCGCCTTATGAAGCGCCAGATGGTGGATGCCATTCTTTCCATGAGCGAATACAACCGCTTCTCCAAGGGCCTGTTCAGCTGGGTGGGCTTTAAGGTGAAGTGGCTGGAGTACGAGAACATCGAGCGGGCCGCCGGCACGACCAAGTGGTCCTTCTGGGGCCTCACCAAGTACGCCATCGACGGCATCGTGGCCTTTTCCACCGTGCCCCTGCTCTTTTCCTGCTTCTTTGCAGTGTTCCTTATGCTGACGGCGCTGGTGATGTTCATCTGCTGCCTGGCTGTTAAAGGCGCGCCTGACTGGCTTCCGCTGGGGACCCTGATCGTCTTCTGCACAGCGGTGCTCCAGACCTCCATCGCCATCCTGAGCCTCTATTTCTCCAAGACCTACACGGAGACCAAGGGCAGGCCGATTTATATCGTTGCGGAAAAAAGCGAATGATGATAAAATGCTTTGTCAAAACAAAACAAGGAGAGGACAATGCTTGAAATAAAAAATCTGAGCTTTGCGCCTGAGGGCGACAAGCAGATACTTAAAAACATCAGCCTGACCATCCCCGACGGCAAGCTGGTGGTGCTGACCGGTCCAAACGGCGGCGGAAAGACCACCCTGGCCAAGATGATAGCAGGCATCAACATGCCCACATCCGGCAGCCTGATACTGGACGGAGTGGACATCACAGACAAGGACCCCACAGAAAGGGCAAAGCTTGGCATAGGCTACGCCTTCCAGCAGCCAGTGCGATTCAAGGGCTTTACTGTGCGTGACATACTTAATCTGGCCAACGGAAAGCCTCTGACGGAGGACCAGCTGGACGAGGTTCTCCTTAAGGTGGGTCTTGAGCCCAAGGCCTACAAGGACCGCGACGTTGACACCAAGCTCTCCGGCGGAGAGATCAAGAGGATAGAGATAGCGGGAGTGCTGCTCAGAAAGAGCAAGCTCACCGTTTTCGACGAGCCGGAGGCAGGGATCGACCTCTGGAGCTTCAACAGCCTGATCAGCGTGTTCGAGGAACTGAGGGAGACCAGGGAAGTGACGCTGGTCATTATCTCCCACCAGGAGAGGATACTGAGCATCGCGGACGAGATCATGCTTATCCAGGACGGACGCCTTGGAATGAAGGGCCCCAGAGAGATCATGTACCCCCTGATCTGCGGAGATGGCTGCGAGAGCTGCCCCGCAATGGAGGAAGGAGACTGCTATGGAAGAGATAATTAGAGATCAGCAGGCAGCAGGCACTGCGGCGGAAAGCTCCGTTGCCAACGCTGCGGCGGACATGGCAGCAAAAATATTCGGAGGCGAAGCTCAGCCCAACGCCATGGCTCAGGCCGCAAGAGTGCTGAAGGGTGCGCCGGAGGAGGCTCCCGCTGAGCAGCCGGCAGAGCCCGCAAAGCCCGTGTTCGAGGAGACCCCCGTGGACGTGGACAGCGTAACAGCAAAGCTTCTGGAGACCGTGGCAAACTTCAACGGCACCGGCTTTTGCGGAGCCTTCAACATCCGTTCCAACGGCAAGAGCCTGGGCCGCCAGTCCACTGAGCACATCCACATCGACACCAAGACCGACAACCCCGGTCTCGACATACACATTGCCCCCGGCACCCGAGGCGAAGAGGTCTACATACCCGCCTGTGTCACCAAGGCCGGCTACGACGATCTGGTCTACAACGACTTTTTCGTGGGAAAGGACGCTGATGTGGTGATAGTCGCAGGCTGCGGCATCCACACCGAGACCGGCGAGCCCGCCCGCCACAACGGCATCCACCGCTTCTTCCTGGAGGAGGGAGCCCGGGTGCTCTACGTGGAAAAGCACGTGGGCACAGGAGCCAAGGGCCCCAAGAAGGTGATCGACCCCCAGACCGAGTGCTTCCTGAAGGACGGCGCCTATCTGGAGATGGATACCAGCCAGCTGGGCGGCGTAAGCTCCTCCGTGAGAAAGACCAGGGCCACCCTGGACGGCAAGTCCACCCTGGTGATAAAGGAGAGGCTGCTGACGGATGATGACGAGACTGCCGAGACCTTCTTCGAGGTGGAGCTCAACGGCGAGGGCAGCTCCGTGAACCTTATGAGCCGCTCGGTGGCCAGGGGAAATTCCCACCAGGCCTACCAGTCCAACATCATCGGAAATACGATCTGCTACGGCCACTCCGAGTGCGATGCCATCCTGGCCGAGAACGGCAGGGTGGATGCGGCGCCCAAGCTTTCCGCCAACAGCGAGGATGCCCAGCTGATCCACGAGGCCGCCATAGGCAAGATCGCAGGCGAGCAGATCATGAAGCTGCGCACCCTGGGCCTGACCGAGGAGGAGGCTGAGGCAGCCATCATCAATGGTTTCCTGAAATAGGCGAGACAAAAGAAAAATCAAGCCTTTATCGTTTATTGCCAATAGACGATAAAGGCTTTTTTTCATGCCATTGGTGACATTGGGGACGGTTCTCTTTGTCACCTGTCAACGGGATCGGTTCTATCCGGTACCCGACCTCAGAGATGATCCATTATCATATTTTGCAATCGTTTCAGCTGCGTTTTGGCCTCAGGCCACGTTGAAGAAACACTATTAGCTCCAGGACGGCCCCGGCTGCGATGCAGAGCAGCGCGTATATCACCATGGACTGCAGCTCCCCAAAGCTTCTGAGAGGGGCAAGGACGGGCAGAGGCAGGACCCAGCAGCGAAGCACCAGCATGTGACAGACATAGACGCCGAAGCTGAGGCGGCTGATGAAGGGCGGGATCTGCGGTATATGACCGGCTCCCCAGCTGTCAGCAAAGGAGATCCCGGTAAAAAGTCCCATCATAAGAACGAAAAGAAAATCGCTGTTTCGGTGGGAGAATTCGAATATGCATAATGCCATAAGGACGGCAAGGACCAAGGCAAGCACGGTCCAGAGGGGACTTTGGAGCCGGACCCTTTCAAAGGCGGAGGAGAAGAGCACCCCAAGCCCCATGTCCGCAAAGGCCCGCAGAATTCCGGCGCAGGGCACTATGCCCTCCGGCAGGGCGAACCCAAGGTTGATCGGGTCCATATGCACATCCAGAGTCCTGTAGCGGGTAAAGAAGTACCAGTAGCAAAGCAGGGTCAGCAGCAGTATCAGAAGAAGAGATGCAGCTTTGCCAAAGCCGCGGGAGCTGCCGGGGCTTCCTGGGTCTTTGACGGCAGAAGCAGCCACCATCCCGGGGCAGCCCTGTTCCCCGGGCATGGAGTCTGCGGCAGATGCCATTGCTCCGGACTTTCCGCCGGAAAGCCTTCCGGGCAGTCTGCCAAGGTCCAGTATCAGATAAAGAGCCAGTCCTGCCATCAGCATGGCGGAAAGGAACCATATGGGCGAGTTGGGCATTTTGGAGGGAACAAGCATCTGCCCTAAAAACAGCTCACCAACAGAGGCGCTGAGCTTTTCCAGAGCCACAGCAAGCATATCCCCTGCGCCGGCGTAGCCTCCCTGCGGGCGAGCTGCGTAGAGCTCGTAAACCAGGAGCCCCAGCCTGACGATAAAAGCATATGAAAAGAACTGAAGGTACCTGGAGGCCGTGTAGCTCAAAGCATTTTTATGGCGTCCTTTAAGAAAATCCCTGTATAAAAAGAAGCCTGCCACCACAAAATAGAATTCAGCCGAAAGATAGCCCCCTTCGAAAATGCGGTGAGCCTTGGGAAAGCACATCCCCTCGAAGTGGGTCATTATAACGACGATCACAAAAAACAGCCTGCAGATGTCCAGGGCGCTGTTTCTTGAGCTATGCTGTTGCAGCTTATTACTGTCTTCCATTATTGTTCTTCCGTGACCGCTTCAGATTCGATCCTGATCCAGAGGACTGGATGTGAAGCTATTTTACCACAGCATGTGCCACTGTGAAAAGAAGCTGCTGCATGAAGGCAGGCCGTCGGGTCCTGAAAAGCTCCAAACAGGTACCGCTTCATATGACCCCGATTGTCAACAGCAATTTCGGGCTTTTTCAGGCAACTCCGTCCAGCTATCATAAAATATCATTTCAAAGCCTCTTGACAGCCACAAAACTGATGTCAAAACTGCATAGATCTATATCAATTAATGCGACTTTTTCCATTTTTGAAGAAGGGACCCCACCCCATTTTTCTCTGTGTAAAAGCGAAAACTTTTTTGTTTTTCACTGTGGAAAATAATCAAAAAAGCTCCGGAATGCGATGTTTTCAAGGCCTTTAGATAATCCTGAGGAAAACCTGTGCAAAACTGTGGAAAACTTTCCTCTTGACAAAAGACAAACACCGTAAAAAGCCTGAAATTTCAATGGATACAGGCTTTTCAGCTTTTCCACAGGACGCTGTGGATTATTCCCTGTGACCGTTCTTTTCCCACCCTGAAAAAGTCCTCAGAGCCCTTGAAAAACACATGTGGACAAGCTGTGGAAAACTGTTCTCAAAACAGCGAACAAACCGATCCGGGAGGGATATCCGCATAAAAAAAATTTTGCGAACATAAGGCTATTTCCCCAAAACCGGAATTGGTAAAAAAAGCACATAAAAGGGACCCGGAAAAACACCCGGGTCCCTCATAGCTATTATTTTTTTGTATATTTCAGAGCTATTCAGCCTTGTTCCCCACATAGTTTCTGTAGAGGAAAGTCACCACCTGAGCTCTGGTGCAGTCTCTCAGCGGACTGAAATGATCAGCGCTGGTGCCATCGGTTATCTCATTATCGAAGGCCCAGAGCACCGCATCCGCGAAGTAGCTGCTTTCCGGAACATCGGTGAAGGGATTGGATATCTCTGCATCCTTAAGGCCGTTTGCCCTCCAGAGGAAGGTGACGATCTGCGCTCTGGAGCAGATATCCAGCGGGCTGAACTTGTCTGGAGCCGTGCCGTCGGTAATGCCCTGCTCCTTAGCCCAGGCCACAGCCTTTTCGAAATAGCTGCCTGCCGGGACATCGGAGAAGCTGGCAGTTCCTGCGGGCTCGGGGCATCCGGCCACTCTCCAGAGGAAGGTCACAACCTGAGCTCTGGTGCAGCCGATCTCGGGTCCGAAGTGGTCCTCGCTGACACCGTCGGTGATGCCGTTGGCATAAGCCCAGGCCACAGCATCCTCGTAATAGGCTCCCTCGGGAACGTCCACGAAGGGCATCTCGATTGCTTCGAGAGTGGTGATGGCAGCCCCTGTGGAATCGATGGCTCCGGAAGTGGTCTCGGCAGCCGCTCCGCTGCCGCCTCCTGTGCTTCCGCCGCCGGATTCACCACCGCCGCCTGCTGCTGCCGCATTCACTGTCAGATGCAGGGGCAGTCCGTCGGACCAGATGCCGTCCTTATATGCCCTGATCCTGAAGAAATAGCTGCCTGCGGTCAGCTGGATGGGTCCGTCATACTTTATCCTGCTCTCCGGGTAATCCTTGGGGCAGTTGCCGTCGGTGGAATAGAAGATGGTGGCGCCCTCGGTCTCTGTTGCCAGTACCATGCTGCCCTCGCTGATGGTGCTGTTGTCGGTGACAGCAGCTCCGCCTATGGTGGCGGTGCACTTGAGCACTGCGGGCTCAGGCTTTTTGATGCTGTACTCAGCGGTCAGGACCTCGCTGTCCGTCATGCCGGCCTTCACGGCGATGGCCTTTATGGTCAGGGCCTCGCCTACGAGTATGCTGCCCTCGTAGAGCTTGCTGTCCGCCGTGGGTTCGCTGCCGTCCACAGTGTAGTAGATGGAAGCTCCGTCGGTTGCGCAGGTGAGCTCGACTCTGGTATTGGCGTCCACCTCGCCTGCTGCGGGGCTGGCTGCAGGAGTCTCGACCTGCGCAGGCTCTGCCACGAGGATCTCTCCGCTATCATAGCGTTCGTCCATACGGGTGCCCGCGTAACTCTTTACGGAGTTTGCGATTATCACCTGGACCTCGTCGCCTTCTGCTGCGCCGTCATAGCTCAGCTTAACAAGGCTGGCGTAGTATGGAGCGTCGTCCTTTGCGGAGGATTTCTCGCGGTCCACAAGGCTGATATTGAAGTCTGTCAGTGTTTTGTTCACGAAGAGGCTCATGGCATCCGCTGCCGTAAGAGTGGTCTCATCCATGTACTTGCTGAACTGGATAAAGACGCCCTCGGTGCTGGCCTCAACGCTCTCCACAGTGGGAGCCTCCGTGCTGACCAGCGGGATGTTCACATCCAGCTGTACGGGCAGTACGGGCATGTACCAGCCATCGTCGTGCTGCACAGCGTTCAGACCGTAGTCTTTGCTGGTCCTGGTGTCAGCCGGTTCGTAGCCGTCCTTGGCTACGGTCACTGCCCAGTAGCCCTGGGGCACGAACCACTGGTATCTGCCCTCCTCAGAAGTCGTCTGCTGGGGGTTGGGCTCGATGCCGAACCAGCCGGAATCCGCCATAACGCGGGTGCCGCCGGTGATAGAGGCTGCGGGAGTATCTCCCGGTGCGTCGATACCCTCCAGGGTGTAAAGCGTAACAGTGGCATCCTCTATGCGGTTGGAGGGAACCGCTTCATATACAAAGCCTGAGGGGTCGTAGCGGCCCTGAGGACCGGACTTGTTGGACTGATGCTGCTCGGAGTTTGTTACCTTATCGCCGAATTCGGATTCGGGATCGTAAACATCCTTTGGCCACTTATCCCACTTGATGCCCTCGTCGCAGAGAGCACCCTGGATGTGGACCTCGTGCTGCTCCAGCTCCTTGATGGCTCTGTACAGATCTCTTGCCAGATTCTTGCCCTGGTCGCCGAAGAGTTCTCTTTCCCTTGCGTCGTAGAATTTGTTCTTTGCGCCGTCAGCCATAGCTTTGCCGAACTTTGCCGCGGCCTTACTTGCGCTGCCTTCAAGATACATGGCGCTGTTGGTGGCGGTACCCACGATCTTTCCGATGGCGCCCACGCCTATCTTGTAGAATGCCGCGTTGAATTCGCCGACCACGTCGTAGGGGCTGTCAGCTGTGCCCTTGTAGGCCTGGAATACTATCTGGATGCAGGGGTTTGCGTCAATGAAGTCCTTCAGCTTTCTGAGCTGCTTCTTGGTGGGAGGAGCTCCCTTAGCCCACTTGTAGCTCCGCGTCGCGATCTTGCCTGCGTCGCTCTTCCATGCCTTCTGCACCATATTATAGCCCTTCACCACCTGCTGGTAGCTGAGCTGGGCTCTGATCTCGCCGGTGCTCCTGATGGCCACCAGCTCACCGTTGGAATCCAGGTTATCGAAGTACTCCTGCAGAGCGTATCCGAACACATCGAAGAAGCTCAGCCAGGTCTCCTGAACAGCGCTGGTCTTGCGGTAGCCCACCAGACCTTCGTACTGCTCATCGGTATAATCGTCTATTACGATGTCGCCGTATTCGTTCTTGTCATATTCTCCACTGCCGTTGCCCAGCACCAGGATGGTTTCACTCTTTGACTGGTCTTTGGTGACCCAGGTGGTGACCACTCTGGTGTCGATGGTGTGGGTCTCCCGCATGAACACGCTCTCGCCGGGGTTGGCATTGTCCACATATCTGTATATGGCGTCGGTAGCCCAGGCTGTAATTGTATCTTCGCCGGATTCCACCTCCATCTCTCCCTCGTACCAGTAGATCAGGTTGGGAATAGTGTATTCCTCCTCTGCAGCCAGCTTGTTCAGGTCGGTGATATCGCTGGCATCCCAGTCCAGATCCCTCTCGAACCAGGTGACTGCCATCACATCCCCGCCATTGGGCTCTGTGGAGATCAGGAAGCTCAGGCCGTCCTCGTCCTCCGGGGCGCCCTTCATCTCGCTGATGTAGCTGCCTGCGTTGAAGCCGGTCCTCAGCTTCTCGTAATCTTCTGCGGTCAGAGGCTCAAATTCGTCCAGACCCAAGGTCCTGTCGGTGTTGTAGATGACATATGCTCCATCGGGTGCGGTTCCCTCGAAGTAGTAGCCGTCGGTCAGGAAGATGCCGCCGCCCTGGTCCTTGCCCTCGAGCATGATCACCTCGCCATTTCTGGGCACCACCACATAGACGTCGGAAACCTTTTCCGGATTGTCGAACTGCATCCTCCAGCGGATGTTAGCCCTGTCGTTTACGCCTCCGCCTCTGTAGTAGGAGCTGTAGGAGTTAACGGGATCGCCGTCCTCCCACACCAGGATCTGATAGTAGGGATCGTTCTGATGGCTCTGCCACTCAAGCCAGTAGGCCTTGAGGGCACCGTCATTGCTGGAAATTACCGTATATGAAGGCTCTGATGCGTAGCGGCAGTCGCCGTCTGCATACTGGCCTATGGCTGTGAA
>JAEEPD010000026.1 GCA_016284575.1 Bacillota bacterium
GGTCCTGAGGGTCTGGAGGATGCGAAGGAGCAGCCCATTTAGCCGCAGTCTTTCCCGAAGCTTTGTGAGGGGCTCCTCAAAGAGCTGGCTCAGGGCTATGATCCCGCCGTTCCAAAAGCCGAAGACCATGTATTTGGGCTCCCCGCCGTGCCAGAGGCCGATGAGGAAATATACAGCGAAGGTGGCTATAAGAGTGGGAAGCATCTTTCCCAGCCTTGCCAGACGGCCGCTGAAATGCTTTCTGGACCAGGAGCCCAGCTTTACGAAGGCCTTGCTCAGCACCAGGGGATAGAATACGTAATCCCTCATCCAGCTGCCCAGGCTTATGTGCCAGCGCCTCCAGTAATCCGCAAGGGATGTGGCAAATATGGGCCTTCTGAAGTTTTCCGCCATGTCGATGCCGAAGATCAGCCCAGCACCCCTTGCGATGTCTATGCCGCCGGAGAAGTCGCAGTAGATCTGAACGCAGTACATCAGCACGCCGAAAACGATGACGGCGCCCTCGTAGTCGAGATAGCTGCCGAAGACCTTTGAGACCGCCAGCGCAGCCCTGTCGGCCACAAGGAGCTTTTTAAGATAGCCCCACATGGCCAGCTGGATACCGTATTTGATCATTCGCCAGTTGGGCCCCTTCCCTTCCAGCAGCTGCGGAGCCAGCTGCCTGTACCGGCTTATCGGCCCCTGCACCATCTGGGGGAAGAAGCTTGCGAACACCGCGTACTTCAGAAGGTTTTTCTCAGGCTCCTGCTTTTTGCGGCTGCAGTCTATGACATAGCCCATGGTCTGGAAGGTGTAAAAGGACAGGCCAAGGGGCATCACCAGATTCAGTCCCTTCTCCCCTGCGAAAAGTCCTCCGAATTTGAAGACCGCAAGGGTGCCGAACATGAGAACTGCGCAGCAGGCGGTGACCAGCTTCCTGCGTCCCTTATCCTCCAGCCTCTCCATAAGAAGAGCCGCGCCCCAGCTCAGCACTATGCCGCAGCCAAGGACAGCCAAGGCCATGGGTCCCGCGCCGTAATAAAAGACCGCGTTTGCCGCAAGCAAAGCAGGCCATCTCCAACCGGGGGGAAGAAGATAGTAGACCGCGGCAGCGGCGCATATCAGGACAAGAAACCAGGGCGAACTGAAATTCATTTTTTATATATGTGACTCCACCAGCGCCGTTATGGCATCCAGGGAATTGAAATTCTCCGGCTCTATGTCTTCCACGTCTATCTCGGCGCCGAAGACGGATATAAGCTCCTGAACTATGGTTATGATGTCCAGGGACTCCAGAACGCCGCTGTCCACAAGCTCAGTTTCCCCAACGAAATCTATTCCGGGGCAGATCTCCTCCAGCAGCGCAAGTACTTTTTCTTTCATCATTCCTCCATCAGGTGACTTCTATGGACCATGACGTCCGAGCTGCGGCCGTCCGGTGCGAATCCAAGCTTTTCGTAGAACGAAAGCGCGTTTTTATTGTCTGTGTTGACCCACAGCCTGTGGGTCTTTATGCCCTCTCTTCCAAGGGCCGCAAGCATCATGGCCTCGCCTATGCCCTGTCTTCTGGCATCGGGAGCCACGGCTATGTGGCGGGTCTCGCTGACGCTGCCGCTTATCCTCAGCTGGTGAATGCCAAGAAGCCTTCCGCCTTCCTTTGCTGTTACAACGAGGCCCCGTCTGATATCCTCCAGCAGCTCCCCTTCCTCCGGTATGCAGCCGGTGAGGGGGTCAAAGCTCTGCTTTATGAGCTCCATAAGATTGGAGAGATCCTCTTCTGCAGCAGTCTGAAGGACTAAGCCCTCCGGGTCTGAAACCTCTGAAGCAGCTTTTCCTGCCTCAAGAGTCCCGGGCGCTATGCTGAGCCTTACACGCTGCGCAGCAAGCTCAAAGCCCTGATGCTTAAGAAAAGGCCTGAACAGCTTAAGCTGCCTGTCGCCGTCTCTGTAAGCGGTCTCGCAGACTATGGGAAGGTCCAGATCGTCGGTGATTATATAGGTGGTGAGGATCTTTCCGAGGGCGTAACGCAGCACGAAAAGGCTGCTGCGCCTCTCGAACAGGGCCAGGCCGCCAGGGATCTCTTCATAGAAAAGCCGTCCCTCCTCTGCTGCCCTCTTAAGGAGCTCGGCGCCTGGGTTTATGTTTCCGGAAAGCCTTTCCTTCAGTATTCTGTTTTCCGCCGCCTTAAGTCCTGCGGCATCAATCCTCTGCTTCATCGCACAGCTCCTTTTTGAGCATAGCCCTGTCGATCTTGCCATTGGCGTTCTTGGGGAGAGCTTCGTAGTTTACGTAGATATTAGGGTGCATGTATCTTGGCAGAAGGCCGCGTATGTCTACCGCCATCTGCTTTTTGTCAGCACTGCCGCTGTAGGCGCAGATGAGCCTGTCGTCCTTTGCTCTGTGAAGGCAGATGGCCGCCTCCACCCCCTCCATTGAATTAAGGGCAGTTTCTATCTCTCCAAGCTCTATGCGGTAGCCCATGTGCTTTATCTGGCCATCGCTTCGGGAAAGAAAGTAGAGATTTCCATCTGTGCCCAGCTTTACTATATCTCCTGTTCTGTAAACCCGGTCGAAATACCGGCTGTTCAGGGGATTCTGTATGAAGGCTCTGCTGCTCTTTTCAAAGTCGTCCATGTAGCCGTCCGACACACCGCTGCCCCGGACGAAAAGCTCGCCGGGCTCTCCCGGAGCGGCCTCTGTAAGAATGCCGTCCTCCTCCTTAAGCACCAGAAGCTCCATGTTCCTGCAGGCCTTTCCTATGGGTATGGGTTCATCGTCCGCGAAATCCCTGTCTACTCTGTAGAAGCAGCAGTCCACCGTGGTCTCCGTGGGGCCGTAGACGTTTATGTACTCAGCCTCGGGGAGCGCCGCCCTCCAGATATTGAGCTGCTTTGCGGGAAGGGCCTCCCCTCCCAGCACCACCCTTTTGATGCTTCCGGGAGCCAGCCTCTCCAGAGCTCCGGAGTTTGCCAGCATCACGAAGGCCGAGGTGGCCCAGTTCAGGGTATTTATTTTGTTTTCGTCCAGATACTTCACCAGCTCCATGGGGAACATGAAAAGCTTCTGGGGAAGTATGTGTATGGTGCCGCCTGTCTTCAGGCAGGGGAAAAGATCCCGGCCGGAGGCGTCAAAGTAGAACGGAGGCTGATTGCCGCAGATGTCGTTTTCAGATGACCCGAACTCCGCCGTATACCATTCGGTGAAGTCCATCAGGTTCCTGTGGCTCACGGCTATGCCCTTGGGCTCTCCCGTGGAGCCGGAGGTGTAGAAAACGTAGGCGGGATCCACGTCCAGAACCCTGCGCCGTCTTTCCCTCAGAAGCGCCTCGTCCCCTGCTATGCAGCATTCCCTTCCGTCCAGTATGGTGACAGGGTCCAGGCTCTCCAGTATGCGGGAGCGGCGGGCCTGGGGCATCTTCTCGTCCAGAGGCACATAGTAGTTACCGCTGGCCAGAACGCCAAGAAAGCCCGCTATGCAGGCGGCATTCCTTCCTGTCTGAACCGCCACGGGACTGTTGATCCGTCCGAAGCGGAAAGCAAGATAGGTGCCGATGCAAAGCGCTCTGCTGTAGACCTCAGCAAAACTATGGCTTCCGGACTCATCCACAAGGAATACCTTGTCCGGCAGCCTTTTTGCTGTCCTTTCGAAATAATCAAAAATACTGGTCTGCATATGCGTATACCGAATCCATGCTCAGGAGAAAGCCTCTGCCTACTCCTGGTTCATGAAATATTCCTTTGCCAGCATGCCGTAGATGTCCACATCCACGATGCCGCGGTTGTTCAGCAGGGTCTGGCGTATGGTGCCCTCATAGCGCATGGCGCACTTTCTCATGACCATGCCGGAGTGGACGTTCTCCACGTCGTGCTTGGCTGCCACGCGCAGTACGTGCACATTGG
>JAEEPD010000215.1 GCA_016284575.1 Bacillota bacterium
CGCCCTGATCTCGGGGCTCATAGGAAACGATCTTGTGAATATCGGCTCCTCTGCTGTAGCCACGATCATCGCCATAGGCCTGGCAGGAGATAAGGGCGCAGGCATCGCCACCGCCGTAATGACCCTGCTGATAATAACCTTCGGGGAGATCACCCCCAAGATACTGGCCAGCAGGGCACCGGAACGCTTTTCAAGGGCCGTCACCCTTCCCATAAGAGCCACAATGTGGATAACATATCCGCTGGTGGCAGTCTCAAGACGCTTCATGAACCTGGTCTCAAAGGCCTGGAGCGGCAGCGAGGCGGACGATGCGGTCACGGAGGAGGATCTGGAGACCATTATCGATACCGTAGAGGACGAGGGCATAGTGGATGAGGATACGGCGGATCTGCTGCAGAGCGCACTGGATTTCGACGACGTCCTGGCCTACGAGATAATTACTCCGAGGGTGGATATGATCGCTCTGGATCTGGACGATACGGACGAGGAGAACCTCAAGGCCATACTCAAATGCAGCTATTCCAGGATCCCTGTTTACCAGGAGACTCCAGACAACATCGTGGGCGTGCTGCAGCTCAGCCAGTGCCTTAAGGCTCTTGCAAGGGGCCGGAAGCTGGATGTGAAGGGCTGGATGATGAAGCCGATTTTCGTCCACAAGACCATGCCTCTGCCCGACGTTCTGGATGTAATGATGGAAAACAACTCCCACATGGTCATCGTCACCGATGAGTACGGCGGCACCATGGGCCTTCTTACCATGGAGGACGTGCTGGAGCAGATCGTAGGTGAGATCTGGGACGAGAAGGATATAATAGACGAGGAGTTCGTGGAGGAAGCCGACGGCAGCTACGAGGTTGACGGCGACATGAGGATCGAGGATCTGTTCTACGAGCTGGACATAGAAGACAAGGACTTTGACGACGACAACGCCACTGTCGGCGGCTGGGCCATAGAGATGCTTGAGGGTTATCCCAAGAGGGGAGAGACCTTCCGCTATAAGAATCTGGAGATCGAGGTCACGGATGTTAAGAACCTGCGCGTGCGGTCTCTGAACGTGAGGGTCCTGCCGGAGGAAGAGGCTGAAAGCGAAGAAAACCTGAGCCGCGGATACCGCGGACAGTAGGCGAAGGACCTGTGCGCTTTAACTTAAGCTGAGCTTGATACTGGACCGGCAGTTTATGCTGCCGGCTGGGAGGGATATATGTACGAGGGATTAAAAACAAAATTTGAAGAGCGCTTCGGGCGCCCGGCGGCTTATATTTTCGGTGCCCCAGGAAGGACCGAGCTTGGAGGAAACCATACGGACCATCAGCACGGCATAGTGCTGGCGGGTGCGGTGGACCGGGAGACCCTGGCAGCAGTAGCTCCAAAGGATTGGAACTGCAAGCTGAAGGGAGGCTGCAGCAGCGTGGCCACTGTATATTCAGAGGGCTACGGGGAGTTCAGCGTGGATCTGGAGGATCTTGAGCCCCGGGAATCCGAATACGGCACGCCCCTGTCCCTGATAAGGGGCGTGGCAGCCCAGTTCGCGGAAAAGGGCTGGCTCTGTCCGGGCTTTGAGGCATACATAGTGTCCGATGTGCCGGGAGGCAGCGGGCTTTCCAGCTCCGCAGCCTTTGAGGTGCTTATAGGAAACATCATAAATGTGCTCAGCGGCGCCGCAGGCATAGACGTATGGCAGTGGAGGAAGGACCCGGAGCAGGAGGGCGCGGCTTCCTCCGCCTCCCAGGACCCCGCAGACTGCAGCGTTAAATTCAAGGGCTGGAGCCTTAAGGAGGCCGGAAGCGAATCCTCCTTCAGCCCTCAGGACATCGCCATCATGGGACAGAAGGCGGAGAATGTCTTCTTTGGCAAGCCCTGCGGCCTGATGGACCAGATGGCAAGCTCCATCGGCAGCGTCGTTTCCATAGACTTTGCGGATCCCGATGCCCCAAAGGTCGAGCCAATAAGCTTCGACTTTGCCGGCTCCGGCTACAAGCTCTGCATAGTAAACTGCGGGGCGGATCACGCGGATCTGACGGACGAATACGCCTCCATAACCGAAGAGCTGGCAAAGGTCTGCGGCGTCTTCGGCAAGACCCATTTAAGAGACATCCCCGAGGCCGAATTCGACGCCCGCATCGCAGAGGTAAGAAGGGCTGCCGGAGACAGAGCAGCTCTCAGAGCCATGCATGTATACACCGAGAACAAGAGGGCGCGCCGCATGGCAGATGCCCTGAAAAAGGGCGATTTTGAGCGCTTCCTGGAGCTTTCCGGCTGGTCCGGCATATCCTCCTGGACCCTGATGCAGAATGTTATCCCCTGCGGCGCATCGGAGCATCAGGACCTGGCCTTTGCCTACGCCTATGCATCGAAGCTTCTTAAGGGCAAGGGAGCCTGCCGCGTTCACGGCGGCGGATTCGCTGGCACCATACAGGCCTTTGTTCCCAATGACATGGCGGAGGCCTTCTGCAGGTCCATGGATGAGGTCCTTGGAGAGGGCTCAGCCGAGCTTATGAACATCAATCTCCTTGGCGGCGGCCTGCGGGAGATCATAAGTTAACTTTGTAAATTATTATTGATTTCTTTCGGATATCGAATATAATAAAGATGGTTAGTTAATGCTAACCATCTTCTTTTTACTTACTGGTTAGTTAGAGCTAACCTTTTCTTGAGACCGACTGTTAGTTGATGCTAACTTCAGCCTCTGCATGGAGCAGAAAATGTTCGACAAACGACTTATGCAGATGTGTCCTGAAAGCAGGAAATACATCGCAGGAAATATAATTCTGCAGTTCCTGGAGCTGTGCCTGAGTACTGCAATGATACTGATAATCGCCGCCTCTGTGCAAAAGCTCTATGACGGGAGCTGGCAGGCAGAGGACCTGGTGCGTCCGGCTGCAGTCATCGCTATCACTGTAATCCTCCGCTTTTTCACTGCAAAATACGCCGTGCGCATGAGCTATCTGGCCTCCCGCACGGTCAAGCAGGTGATGAGGGAAAGAATATATTCGAAGCTGCTCAGGCTTGGCACCTCATACCGGGAGCATGCTGACACCGCGGAGCTTGTGCAGGAATCGGTGGAGGGCGTGGACCAGCTGGAATCCTATTTCGGCCAGTATGTGCCCCAGTTTTTCTATGCCTTCATGGCGCCGATCGCGCTGTTCTTTCTTTTCGGCTTCGGGGGCTCCTGGAGGGTGGCATCGGTGCTTCTCATCTGCGTGCCTCTGATCCCCGCAGCCATCGTCATGGTGCAGAAGATCGCAAAAAAGATCCTGGCTAAGTACTGGGGCCAGTACACCAGGCTTGGCAGCACATTTCTTGAAAACCTCCAGGGCATGACCACCCTTAAGATCTATCAGGCCGACGGCTTCAAAAATGAAGAGATGAACAGGGAATCGGAGTTGTTCAGGAAGGTGACCATGGCGGTCCTGACCATGCAGCTCAATTCCATAGTCATAATGGATCTCGTAGCCTACGGGGGCGCGGCGGTGGGCATACTGCTGGCTGTAAGGAGCTTCGTCCGCGGCGAGCTTGGGCTTTTCAATGTCATATTCATGATACTTCTTTCTGCGGAATTCTTTCTTCCCATGCGGCGGCTGGGGAGCTAATTCCACGTGGCCATGTATGGAATGGCCGCCAGCGATCGGATCTTCAGCTTCCTGAATGAGGAGGAGCCGGCGCTTAAAACAGAGACCTTAGAGGGCACTGATATAGAGCTGAAGCAGGTCTGCTTTTCCTACGACGGAAAGCGCAGCGTTCTTAAGGATGTGGACATACGGATCCCTGAAGGGAGCTTCATTGGCATCGCAGGAGAATCCGGCAGCGGAAAGTCCACCATTGCGTCCCTCATCATGGGCCGCAATACCGCAGCTTCAGGGAGCCTCACCATAGGAGGCAGGGATATCGGGACAATCTCCGAGGACAGCCTTCTTAGGAGCATCACATACGTGGGCTTCGGATCCGTATTCTTCAAGGGTACGGTCCGGGAGAACCTTCTTCTGGCAGACAGGAACGCTTCGGACGAAAGGCTTTGGAAGGTCCTCTCTGACTGTGCTCTGGAGGATTATCTGAAGAGCGAAAAGGGCCTGGATACCCAGCTGCTTGAAAACGCAGCTAATCTCTCAGGTGGTCAGAAGCAGAGGCTGGCCCTTGCAAGGGCTTTGCTCTGCGATTCGCCGGTGTATATATTCGACGAAGCCACAAGCAACATAGATATTGAAAGCGAGGAGACTGTGCTTGAGCAGATACTGAAGCTGGCTGAAAGCAGGACCGTAATTATGATCTCCCACAGACTGGCCAATCTGGCCGGGGCTGACTGGATATATGTAATGGACGGCGGAAGGGTCGCTGAAAGCGGCAGCCACAGGGAGCTTCTGGACCGGGGCGGAGTCTACGCAAGGCTCTGGCGGACTCAGCAGGCCCTTGAAAGCTACGGAAGGGAGGCGGTCTGATATGAAAAGGCAGAGCAGGATAAGAGTGCTGCTTCGGATGCTCGGGCTTGTAAAGCCTCTTAAAGGATTCATGGCCGCAGCCGTGGCCATGGGGACCCTTGGCTTTCTCTGCGCCCAGTTTATACCCATAATCGGCGGCATCATAATCAGCAGAGTTCTGGTCTTAGGACCTTCGACAGCGCTTAAGCCATACTACATCACACTGATAGTGATAGCGCTGCTGAGAGCTGTTCTTAAGCTCGGCGAACAGCGCACGAATCACTACATAGCTTTCACCCTGCTGGCCATCATCAGAGACAAGGTCTTTATGGCCCTTCGCCGCCTGTGCCCGGCAAAGCTGGAGGGGCGGGACAAGGGGGATCTGATCTCCCTGATCACCTCCGATGTGGAGCTTCTGGAGGTCTTTTACGCGCACACCATTTCTCCCATCTGCATAGCTTTCCTTACGGAACTTGTGATGGTGATCTTTATCGGATCCTTCCATTGGAGCCTGGGGCTTCTGGCTCTGGCCGCTTTCCTTTCCGTGGGCGTACTGCTTCCTCTGGTCATTTCAAAGCGAAGCGGGAGCCTGGGAGACGAGCTGCGGGCTGATAACGGCGCACTTGCGGCGTACATGCTTGAGAGCATAAGAGGACTTGACGAGACTCTCCAGTACGGAGCCGGAAAGGACAGGCTTGCAGGTATTACGGAGAGAACGGAAGCTCTGTCTGCAAAACAGGGCAGGCTGAACAGCCTTTCAGGCACCAACGCGGCTCTTGCCAACAGCGTCATACTCCTGTTTGACGTTGCTATGCTGGGCCTTTGCACAGTGCTGTACACGAGGGGCGTAACTGATATCGGAGGGCTTATCATTCCTGTGATCGCCCTGATGTCTTCCTTTGGTCCGGTCATCGCCCTGGCAGGTCTCGGGACCACTCTTCAGGCCACTGCCGCTTCCGGAGCCCGGGTGCTGGCGGTCATAGACGAAAAGCCTGAGACGGAAGATCTGACGGAAAAGGCTCCGATAAGCTTTACAGGCGCGGAGCTCGGGGACGTCTGCTTTTCCTACGGAGGCGAGCAGGTCCTTAAGGATCTGTCTCTGAAGATCCCGGAAAATAGGATCACCGGCATCGTTGGCAGGAGCGGCTGCGGAAAGTCCACGCTGCTCAAGCTGCTGATGCGCTTCTGGAAGGCTGATGCTGGCTCGGTGGAGATCTCCGGCCGGAGCGTTGAGGAGATCAATACCGCGGACCTGAGGGGCATGGAAAGCTATATGACCCAGGAGACGCAGCTCTTCAAG
>JAEEPD010000216.1 GCA_016284575.1 Bacillota bacterium
AGCCCGTGATCACTAGATAAAATATCATAGGAGATATCATTGGCAGGGTTATGCGGGTGAAGATGCGAAGCCTGGAGGTGCCGTCAACCCGGGCTGCGTTGTAATAGTCCTGAGGCACGGAGGCCAGAGCGCTGGTGAGTATCAGTATCTTGAAGGGCATTACTATCCAGACGGTGTAGATGCAGAGCACCATCATCTTTGCCCAGTAGGGGCCGTCGATGAAGTCCACGCTGCTGCCGCCGAAGAAACTAATCAGAAGATTGATGAGCCCCTCGGAATAGGCGGTCTTCTTGAAAAGTATCATAAAGACCAGGCCCACCGCCAGGGTATTGGTGACGTAGGGCAGGAAGAATATGGTCTGATACAGCTCCTTCAGCTTTTTGATGGAGTTCAGGCCAAGGGAAATGAGCAGTGCCAGCCCTGTGGAAAGGGGCACTGTGATTATAACCAGTATGAAGGTGTTTTTGACCGCCTGCATAAAGTAGGGGTCCCGCAGCACGTAGCGGTAGTTGTAGAGCCCTGTGCCGAAGAACTGCTGGCTGGCAAAGTTATAGCCTTCCTCGAAGGAATAGACGAAAACGTCCACCAGAGGATAGACCATGAATACTCCAAGAAAGAGTATGGCAGGCAGCAGATAGAGCCAGGGCTTCAGTTCGCTTTTTTTCATAGCCCGGCCTCCTCAGGACAGGGTGCAGCTTATGCGCTGCTCGTCATCCTTGCCAAAGAGGAAGGTTTTGTAGGGCTTGAGCCTGAAGCTTACGCCGTAGCCCTGCACCTGCTCCACCCTCTGCCGCTCCTCCACGCTTATGATGGCGCGGATGTCGTTTTCGGGCTCGGATCTGTGGCGGAACACAAGACTGGTGTCCCGGCCCATGACCTCTATGTTTCTGAGGCTGCACTTGAAGGGGCCGTTTTCATCGAAGATAAAGCCCTCGGGACGAACAGCGGCGTAGACCTCCTCGTCCTCAGCGCCGTCCACTTTCAGCACCCTGTCCTCCCCTATCCAGAGCCAGCCGTTTTCGATATTGCCCTCGAACACGTTGATGGCGGGGGTCCCAAGGAACTTTGCCACGAACAGGTTCACCGGCTGGTCATACACATCCTGAGGCCTGCCCACCTGCTGGATGACGCCTGCCTTCATGACTATGATATAGTCCGAGATGCTCATGGCCTCTTCCTGGTCGTGGGTGACGAAAATGGTGGTGATGCCGGTCTTCTGCTGTATGCGGCGTATCTCCTCCCTGGTCTGCAGCCTCAGGCGGGCATCCAGATTTGACAGAGGCTCGTCCAAAAGCAGCACGCTGGGGGTCTTGACCAGAGCTCTTGCGATGGCAACCCTCTGCTGCTGACCGCCGGACATCTCGCTGGGCTTTCTGTCCATCAGCTCCTCGATCTGCACCAGCTTTGCGGCCTCAAGAGCCTTCTCCTCCATGGCCTGCTTCGTCATCTTTTGGGCTCCCTTAAGGTTTTCCAGCGGGAACATTATGTTCTGCCTTACCGTAAGATGGGGGTAGAGGGCGTAGTTCTGGAACACCAGCCCCACACCTCTGTTCTCCGGCGGGAGCTCGGTCACATCGTCCTCTCCGAAGAGTATGCGCCCCTCGGTGGGCTTCTCCAGACCGCAGATGAGATTGAGCGCTGTGCTCTTTCCGCAGCCTGAGGGTCCCAGAAGGCCGATTAGCTTGCCGTCGGGGATCTCTATATTGAAATTATTGACCGCAACCACCTCGCTTTTGTCCTTTTTGTTGCGGCTTGGGAATTTCTTCGTCAGATTTTCAAGTACTACCTTCATAGCTTCTCTCTTCCCGGGGCACCGGCCCCAGTTCCGTTGAAATCGCATATGGAGCGCAGCTCCATTGATATAAATTTTAGTACAGCACCGCCCTAAAATCAACACAGGAAAAAGACCCGGGAGTCCGGGTCTTTCAGTTAGAAGTTCTATTGATTTCAGTTCTGATCGGTCCTTATGCAGCGCACAGCGCATCTGGTGCGGCCGCCGGTGGTGCAGGTGAAAAGGGTCATGTCCCAGTCGGCGCTGCTGTCGATCATGTAATCGATGTCCGTGGGCTGTACCGTTTCCACATTGCTGATGACATAGCTGTATCTTTCGCCGGTGACCGAGATGAATACCACCTCAGCCCCTGCCCTGGCGTTCCTCAAGGGACCGAAATGCTTGTCGTAGTTGTGAGCGCAGACCACAAAATCCCCGGTCTTGTAGGAGCCCGAATACCTGCAGGGCGAGATCTTGAGGCTGTTGTAATCCCAGTTTTCCCGCACGGGAAGGGACAGCTCCAGAGAGGGTATCTCCAGTATGCCAAGATACCTGGTATCGTCCACCACCCCCACAGCCATGGGAAGATATTCATCCGGAATAGTGTTCTCCACCGCCTGGACCTCAGGCTGGGCCAGCTCGGCAGTACCCTCGTTGATGGCCTCTGCCAGCGCATTTCTTATGTTGAGCGACGCGAGGCCGGCTTTGGAGGATTCCCAGCGGTTGTAATAGAGCAGTATCATGGCTCCGCAGATCAGAAGAAGACCTGCTATCATAAGGGCGTTGCCCAGTTTTTTCTTCAGACTAGAAGCTTTCATCTCCGCTGCTCTTTCTCAGTGTGAATCCGCAAAGGAAGAAGACTGCGCCAAGGGCTGACAGCAGATACACGGGCCACCAGAGCTGCCCTGTCTGGGGCAGATTTGCCAGAGGCACATCGTTGTCGTCGATATCCTCATCGTCTCCTATGGAGCCGCTGTCATCGCCGCTGCCACCGCCGCCTATTCCGCCGCCGGTGGTGGGATCATCGATACCGCTGCCTGTGGGAGGCTCCTCCTTGGGGCTGTGGAAGATGTTTACGAAGGTGGCCTCTTCCATGGGGATATTGTACTTATCGTACATCAGCCTTTCGTACTTCAGATGTCCGTCCTCCTCCAGACCTATGGTTATGACCACATAGATCTGGTTCAGGTCGTAATCGTAATCCTTGTTGTCTCCGGGGACCTCCCAGAGGGTATATCTGTAGGTCTTGCCCACGCTGTCGGGGCCGAATTCAATGAAGCCGAACTCCACCTCGCCTGCGCCCATGCGGGTAAGGGTGGCGGAGCCGTCTGTGGGATCGGTCACGAAGGGCATGGGATAGTCCGGCTTGTCCGGGGTCATCTTGAAGGTGAAAAGGGTATCCTCCATGGGACCGGTCTTGCCGTCAGGATCTATCCTCTTGCCTATGGGCGGGTCCACCAGAATGGTCTCCACCTTGGTGGAGGGCTTGGACTGCACATCCACGCTGTAGGTCAGGGTGCCGCCTGTGGACTGGGGCAGCATTATGACTGCTGGCAGCAGCTCCTGATAGCCTGCCGCAGAGCGGGGTTGGGTCAGGAGATACAGGCCTGTGGAAAGGCCGCTGAAGCTTACTCTTCCGGTGCCTCCGATGCTTCTTTCCGTCGCAGAGGAGGACGCAGGGTCTGCGCTCTTCGCAAGGCGGTCGGCAAAGCCTGCCAGGTCGGAGAGGTCATCATCGGAGACCCTTCCGGAGCCGAAATCTCCGGTATAGAAGAAGGCGGGGCTGCCGCCGTCATCCCTGAGCTTTGCCACGGAGTACAGCACAAGTCTGCCGCCGGGAAGGGGCTTTCCGTCCGGGGTCTTCAGGACTACATCTATGCTGCAGCTTCTGCCGTAGTCGGGGGTGCTGCTTCCGTAGGGGGAAGCGCCATAGGCTATATGGGTAAAGGCCAGCAGCAGTATAAGAAGCACTGCGCATGTCAGCTTTATTCTTTTCATTTTACTGCCTCCTTTTTAATTTCTTTTCTTTTTGCCCGAGGTGGCGAAGGTGAATATGGTGAGCATCAGCAGCACCGGCACCGCCAGAAACGGCGCTATATAGCGGGGCTCCAGCTGTATGGCATCGGCTATGACCCTGGCCGGGCCCTGGGCATTGGCCACCCGGTGCGCCCTTACCAGCAGGCGGTGGGTATTGATGCCATAGGGGGTGCAGGTGAGCAGTGTGCAGAAATCCTGCCCCTCCTCTATATTGATGGCGTCCACCTCCTGGGGCAGCACCACCAGTATCTGATCCACCTCGTAGGTGAAGGTCTCATTCAGTATGTTGAGTGTGAAGGTGTCTCCCGAAACCAGCTTGTCGAGATCCGAAAACAGCTTGGCGCTGGGGAGGCCTCTGTGGCCGGAGAGCACGCAGTGGCTGCTTTCTCCGCCCACGGGAAGGGATGTTCCCTCCAGATGCCCTATACTGGTCTGCAGCACAGATGCGCTGGTGCCGTGGTATACGGGCAGGGTCACCTTTATCTTCGGGATATCTATATATCCCATGTTTCCGGTCCTGTCAAAATTCAGCTCCTGGTTGTAGAGCTCCCGGTCCGGGTCCTTGAATATCCACTTGATCCCGGACTGAGCCAGCTCGGCGTTGTACTCCAGGGCGGAATCGATTATGGCCTGATACTCCTCGTTGTTCATGGAGGAGATGTTCTGCGCATAGCTTATTATGGCGCGGCTCTGGTGAAAGGAGTTCCAGTAGTCGCTGACCGAGGGATACAGGAGCAGGGACAGTCCGATGATGAAGACCAGCACCAGTATGATTGTCGTTGCCTTTCCTTCCTTCATGTGCCCTTGCACCCTCTCCAAGGCAGAGCCCCAAAGCCCGGCCATCAGTTTTACTAAGATGCCCTGCATCAGGAGGAGGTATCGCCTCCTCCCAGCAGGGCATATATTTCAGATTATCAAAATTGAGTTACAGTACTAACGGTTAGCTTTCTTTCTTGCCACAAGCATCACGCCTGCACCGATAACCAGAGCAGCGCCGATGATGTAGAAGAGAGTGGTACCGATACCACCGGTGGAAGGCAGCTCCAGACCGGACTGGTTCTGAACAGCGATATAGTCAACTGTTTCAACTGTAGTGGTTCCGGCAACTGTTTTCGTCATTGTGGCTGTATCAAGAGTCGGATTATTGACGACAGATGTAATGGTGACATCTACGGGCTCGGTAAGAATGTTATATCCATCGGGAGCCTTGGTCTCAACCAGCTGATATGCTGCAGCATCCAGGCCCTTGATGATGAACGCACCGGATGTGGTAGTAGTGATAGAATCTACGACCTCTACTGTACCGCCATCAGGATTTGCGATCGCAGCGCCGGTTGCAGCCTGGAGTCTTGCATCAAATCTGAAGGTGGTGGCATTTTCCTTTACGAGCTTAAGTACGGTGCCGGCTTTCTTCAGATTGAAGGTTGCATCAGCAAGCTTGCTGTAGGTGCCGGTCAGATCTCCTGTATACTTCAGGGTATTGAAGCTCCAGGTATATACCATTGCGGCGCTGGTGCTTGTCTGCTCCTTGTAGGTGAGGGTAACAGTATTGGGATTCTTGTCGTCAACTTCGGCGAGGGATGTAACTCTTGCTGTGTAAACGATAGTGATATCCTTATTCTGCTGCAGCTTGCGAAGAGGTCTTGTTGCAAGATCTCCAAGCAGAGTGATGGTCAGCTTATTTGTTGCAGAATCATAAACTGCAGTGAAGTCAGTATCCAGAGTCCATGTATTGCTGTCAGCATCAGTAATGGTTACGGTTGCGTTTGTGCCGTTAGTCATTGCTGTTATGGGCTCGATCGCAACGCCTGTGGGAAGCTGATCAACGATCAGATAATTTGCATCGATACCGGTCATGGTCGTGGTGATAGCTGAATCGCTTGTCACATAGGTATTGTTTGTACCGGTATTAACGATAAATCTGTAATCCACCTGATCGCCAAGATCCACATCTACGGCCTTTGCATAGGTGGTGTCAGCCTCTTCGTGATCCTTGACATTCTTAACGATCGAAGGATAGGTGTTCTTTTCGTAGATCTCCACGTCCTGGTTAGTGGTATCCAGAGAGCACAGAGAGCCAAGGGATGTGTCTATAAAGTAATATCCCAGATCAGGGACAACGATCTTGTCAGCTGTTCCTGCTGCATATGACGCTATGGCTCCTGCAGAAGCAGGCTTTGATGCGTGAGCATTAAGTGCTGCGGCGAATTCATATGCACTGAGTCCGGCACCGGTGGTTGTGACTACAAAAACAGTAGGATCGGATGCGGAGGGTGTGAATATCAGGTTGTATACGGTATTGGTATAGGCGCCTGTAGTTGTATTCAGAGCTGCTCCTGCGGTCATCAGCGACCACCAGTTACTGGTATTGCTGATGGTATAAGAGAATCCTTCTGTACCGGGATTTCCTTCCGGGTTTGCCAGTGTTACGTCAAACACCTTATAAGCAGTATAGGTCTCGCCCTCGACACCGTTTGAGATCTTGATGGTATATTTTGAAGTGTCGCTGTCAAGATCCACGGCGAATGCCATTGCGAAGGAGCCAAGTACGAGTACTGCTGCAAGGATGAGTGATGTGATCTTCCTTGTGTAAGTCTTCATGCTGAAAAACTTCCTTTCTGATAATCTTTTATATAATTTCTAACAAATTTGGTCTATTCTGAAGCTGAAATAAAAGATATTTATGCCTCTTTCAGCCTGCAAACATATTGTAGCGCTATAATTTACAAAAATCTATCGCCATTCTGGTGAATTCATCGAGAATTTAACAATAAATACAAATCGGAAACAAATCCATAAAGCTGTTTTCTGCTTTTTGTGATTTTTACTGTATTTCTCCGAATCTGCGCAGAGGCCAAACCGTATAAACTATCTTTCCCACGATCTGCTCCTCGGCCACGCAGCCCACGGCGGTATTCCTCGAATCTATGGAAACGTCGCGGTTGTCACCCATTACGAATATCCTGGCATCGGGCACCTGGTAGGGCAGCTCTATGTCCGTCTCGCCGAAGGACTTTTGCGCGATATAGGGCTCGTCCAAAGGCTCGCCGTTTACGAAGACTGTGCCGTCCGCGCCCAAGTCCACCCACTGGCCTGCAGTGGCCACCACCCGCTTGACCAGGATCTTGTTGTTATAGTAGAAGGCCACGATGTCTCCGGCCTTGAATTTGCTGTACTTGACGGATATCACGATGTCCCCCTCCACCAGGGTGGGGTCCATGGAGGTGCCGAATATGCGAAGCACGGGAAGGAACAGCACAGCCACCAGCACCGCCACGGCTGCGACGGTTATAAGGGTGTAGACCGTGCCCCTAAGGGCGTCCATATAGCTTCGCTTGTACTTGACTCTGTCCAGCTCCTCCTCCAGCTGCAAACTGCTGGGAGCCTGCACCCTGCCGGTCCCGGACGGCTGAGAGTCACCTGAGGAAAAGTACAGCTGATCCTTTTTAAGACTGCTCACTGCTGCTCCTTCCCGGGCGACCCCGCCTCGGCGGGATACTCCGGCGCCTCGCTTTCATCCCGGGCTCCCTCGATCTCCGCGATTATGTCCTGCATGCTGTCCTTTCCGGTCATCTTCTTCATGTAAAGATGGCAGACTCTGTACACGTTCTGTATGTACAGATCCGCAGCCTTCTGAGCGTCGGACAGAACCCCGGTGAGAGCCAGGGAGGCATCCGCGATGGAGCCCATCTCACGTATTTTAAGATCCTTGCTGTCAAGCTTTTCCTGTGTTTCTGCCAGCTGAGTCTGAAGCCGTTCTATCTCCTCCTGCTGGGCAAGAAGGATCTCCAGAAGCTCCAGCCTGTTCAGTTTTCTGAGCTCTTTATCAGTCATGTCATTTTTCCTGTCAGATTAGATAATTTTATTATCGTATTTTATCATAGTTTTAGACATATAATTTACAAATATGTTTTTCTATTTTATACATTGTTGCATATGTCCATAAATGCGCCCATTTTCTAAACATATTTGATATTATATTTAATATGTATAATCATTATTTATCGACAGAAGACCTCATACGGACAGCCAGGGGGATGGCAATATTGTCAGGCATTCCCATAAGAATCTATAAGGGGAATGAAAAGCTGTCATTTTTATGCCACCTTCCGCTGATCGCAGACCCCTTCGATCTTTACGAGGGAGGTTTGGATTCCTATGCCCAAGGCGCCCGTATAATGGAGGATAACAATTATTATTACGGCATCGTAAGCGACGGAGACATCCGTATGGTCCTCGGCCCCCTTGGCGAGCATCTGTGCACCAAGGAGAGCAACACCCTTCGCGCAGCAAAAAAACTGCTCAAAAGCGACCGCGACATAGCTCATCTGAAGGCTCAGGCCGAGAGCGTCCACTGCATGAGCATATACAAGACCATAAATGTAATGTGCCTGGCGCACTTTGTGGTCTGCGGCACTGTGCTCAACGGCGCGGATCTTGATCTTAGTGTGGTGCTCCCGGAGGACTTCGGGGCCTCATCCGACCCCGATCTCTTCGAATACTATCAGAAGGTAAATGAGTACGGGCGGGGCTTTGATTTTACTGCAAGGGAGGAGCTGACCGAAAAGCTGGTACTCGCCGGTCACGTGCGAGGCCTCAGGCATATGCTGGAAAACTCCTCGATCGCGGATTTCTTCCCCAGATTCCACGAGAACGAGGTAGACAACGCAAAGGCAGCCCTTTACTATGCTGCATCCACCATTGTGGGCTCCTTAAGCAAGAGCAGCAACAAGTACACTGAAGCCGATCTTCTGCGCAGAAGATATTTCAAGCGCTGCAAAGGCCTGACGGATACTGAGGCTGTCATGGAGCTGAAAAATGCAATGCTGCTGGATTTTGCCTCAAAATTCGGCGGCGGATCGGAGCAGATCAACTACAGCAGACTGACTCTGGATGCCATCGATTTCATCGATCACAACCTGAACAGCCCCATAGATACCAGCGATGTTGCAAACGAGCTGTTCGTAAGCCGAAGCCGCATCTCTACTATCTTCAAGCGGGACACAGGCACAAATCTTTCGGACTATATACACATAAAAAAGCTGGAGGCGGCTAAAGCCATGCTCTCCAGCGGAAGCTACAGCATAGGCTATATCTCATCCAATCTCGCCTATCGCTCCCAGAGCCACTTCACCAGCGTTTTCAAGAAGTTCGAAGGCGTGACACCCAAAAGATACCGTAAGGAGCATCTGTCCCAGACAGAAGAGGAAGAGCAGTAGCTGCAGGATAGAACCCGCAGGACCTATTCGCCTGCGGGTATTTTATTGTCCTTTTTTGCCCTGCCGGCCCTTCTTGCGGCCTTGGCCTCGGCGCGAAGCTTATACATTTCTTCAGCTGCGATCCTGGCCTTAGCCACCATGCTCTTGCCCTTTGGGAAGCAGTAGTAGAGCAGGTCCTGGTCTCCGATGCAGATCATGTCCCCTATCTCGTACCAGAAATAGTCCGCATAGAGGCCGTAGCTGGCACCGGGCTTCTGGCTGTAGAGCAGCTTCCCTTCGGCGTCATACAGGCGGAAGCCCTCGCCGTCGTGGATGAGACGGCCATCACCGGTCATGTAGATGGCCTTGTAGTCCACCATACAGCCTATCCTGACCTCAGTATCCAGCAGGTAGCTGCCGTCCTCGATCTCCTTCCGGATCTCAGAGCGCTCCCAGGCATACCAGTCGGAGACGTATTCAAAGCCTTTGCGGGGCCATTCATCAGGCTCCGAGCCCTCTGCGCCTCCGTCCTTTATCTTCTTCAGCCTGCCCAGCTCGTCCAGCTCGTACTCGGCGCCGCAGTGGCTGCACACCAGCCTGGTGCCGCGACCCTCCATAAAGCCCTCGGCTCCGCACTCGGCGCAGCGGAAGAGTATCCTGTCCAGACCGTCGGCCCTGAAGCCCTCGGTCACCCGCACATCGTTTTCCGCCTGCCAGCGCCAGTTGTCGAAGCTGAAGACCTCATCCAGCCGCCTGTCTATCTCCTCCTCCGGCAGCTCCTTAAGCTCATCGCTGCTGAAAAGGCAATACATATCGGCGCTCACATCCACCTTCCGAAGCTGCAGATTGTTGTAGAGCGGGTCCCTGGTGAAGGCCCCCTCGGTCTTGATCATTATCACCGGCGCGCCAAGACGCTTCAGCAGCACCCCAAGACGCCTGGGCAGAGGCGTGGCGGTGCCGTCAAAGGTATAGCTGGCCTCAGGGTACATGAGCACGCTGGAGCCCAGCTCGTCCAGGCAGTAGCGCAGCTTGCCAAGAAGGCTCACGTCGGTTACGAACTTGCAGGTGGGGATGCAGCCGATCTGCCTCATCATCCATTCCTTCCCCACAAAGCCGTCGGAGGTGCAGACGATGTTGTAGGGCCGGGGGTACATAAGGCGCGAAACTATCTTAAGATCTATGAAGCTGGAATGGTTCATGAATATGAGGGAGGGCTTTTCCGCCGCATCCTTCATGTCGTGAACGTTCGCTTTGAAATTGGTGGCCTTTAGGTCCGATGCGCCCAGGGTGCGCACCAGCCATTTGAAGAAGGGCGACGGCAGATTCGGCTTTTTCGCCTCAGGCCGCGGCAGCTTCAGCACTTCCTCGTAGCTCATTTCCTTTGTCTTTATCTTCATGACAGCCTCCGTCATCTGTGTTCAGTCATTTACCGGCGGCAGACCCGCCCGTTTTTTATAAGTATAACACATCCAAAAGGGCCGACGGGCCGGATCCCTTCATTTTTTGACAGATAATTCACAAAAACTGCATACAGCAAAGCCCTGCTTATGCTAAAATCATTTCGTAACAGGGAAGATTCCCGCGGCCGGAACCACAGGCCGCATTCAATAAGAGCATCCACAGGAGGGAAAAAGATGAGTTTTGAAAACATAATCAGTCTTGACAAGGCAAAGCAGGTACTCAACAGCGGCATTTCGCAGGCCCAGGAGCTTATGAAGGACACGAGCAAGATCGATGAGCTGCTGGAAAAGGCGGAGAAGAAGCTTCAGGAGGTTCCGACCATAGGCGCCGCCCTGTCCGATCTTCCCGTAATGCTGCAGATGATCAAGAGCTACATCACCAAAGAATACGATGTGGTATCCCCCAAGGTCATCGCTTCCATGGTCAGCTCCCTGCTTTATATCGTTACCGGCAAGGACCTGATCAACGACAGCATTCCCGTGCTGGGACAGCTGGACGACATCGCCGTGGTCGCAGTAGCTCTTAAGATAAACGAAAAGGAGATCGCAGACTACAGAGCATGGAGAGACGCAGGAAAGCCCATCACCGTAAAGGCTGATGTGGTTGACGAGGCTCCCGCTGCTGCAGCTGAAGAACCCTCAGAGGCTTAATTATATGATGATGCGCCCCGGCCCTTCATCGGCCGGGGCTTTGATATTGCGCAAAATGATCAAATACGTTCTGATATATCTGGCCGCCATCAATATCATCGCCTTTCTGATGATGGGGACCGACAAGCTGAAGGCAATAAAGGGCCGCTGGCGCATCTCCGAGAAGGCGCTTTTTACCTCTGCGCTGCTTGGGGGAAGCCTGGGGGCAATGCTTGGCATGCGGGTATTTCACCATAAGACCCTGCACAAGAGCTTTACCATAGGTATGCCCCTGATATTCATCGCCCAGCTGGCGCTGGCATACTGGATCATGACCAGGACCGGGCAGCTTTAGCCCTGGCTGGAGCCAGCCCGTTTTCGAATTTCAAAATAATTTTATCGAAAAACAATAAAAACATCTTGACAAACGATAGCGCATAGGCTATCGTTTTTTTAAGTTAAAAAGGAGCTTCGACATGAAATGGAATAATGACAAGAGCATAAAGCTTTCCATAGCCTGCGTATTTGCCTTCGGCGCCATACTGTTGGCACTGGACCTCTACACCATCTGGGGCTGGATAGCACCAAACTTCGATCTGAGAACGGTACTGCAGTGGCAGTACTACGCCATGTTCACAGCCACCGTCGCATCAGGAAGCGTCTTCGCCTGGATATGCCTTCTGAGCCTCTACAGACTTCTTAAAAGCATCCAATCCGGCGGCGTCTTCACCGAGGGCAATGTGCAGCTGCTGAGGACCATCAGCTGGTGCTGCGCCGGAGCCGCAGCGGTCTGCCTGCTGAGCACCATCTACGCCTGGCCCTTCATCATAGTTGCCATCGCGGCGGCCTTCATGATGCTCATAGTCCGCATCGTCAAGAACTGCTTCCGCCAGGCCATCGACATGAAGTCCGAGCTGGACCTGACCATATAGGAGGCTGCCATGAGGATAGTCGTAAACATCGATGTGATGATGGCAAAGCGCAAGATATCCGCCGGAGAGCTGGCGGAGCGCATAGGGATAACGCCAGCGAATCTTTCGATCCTTAAAAACAGCAAGGCTAAGGCCATACGCTTTTCCACCCTGATGGCGCTGTGCCACGTGCTGCAGTGCCAGCCCGGGGACCTGCTGGAATACAGGGAGGACGAAGAGGAAGAGGAGTAGATTCAAGGGAAGAGCCTGCAAAGGGGCAGGCCGGAGATCTTAAACAAAGGGGAGATCATGAACAACACTTTATGGGATGATAAGAAGCTTAAGAGGCGGGCGCTGATATGTGCCCTTCTGAGCTACATTATGGCATATGCCTGGACCACTTTCAGCTGGAAGCCTCTTGGCCTGCTGCTGACGGCGGTGCTGCTTGTGGGGCTCTGCGAGGCCATTCAAAAGGGGGTCTCAAGGAGCACTGAAAGCTGGGTATGGCTTGGCTGCTTTGCAGTATGCTGCTTTTCGCTCTTTATGAAGGAGACTGCCGTCCAAGGCATAATGCTGGGCGGCAGATGGCTGGTTGAGCCCATCGGAGCCTGGGCGCCTGCAGATACTGCTGCCTCCGGGAGCTTCGCGGCCGAGGACCTGGTACAGCCCCAGGGGCTGGGCTTTTGCAGGGTCTGGGACGAATTCCAGCTGGCCATGTTCGTACACATTTTCGCTGTCTGGTGGATACTTGCAAGGAGCGGAAAGCAGGTGGCGGGGGAAAGCAGCAGATATCTGCCGCTGGATGCCCTGAATGCCTTTATCGCCCTGCCCTTCGGGAACTTCTTCCTTCGCATAAGGACCATCGCGGCAGCCATAAAGGAGCGCTTTCCGGAAAAGAAGCCTAAAGAATATACCGAAGGCTATGCAGCCCCAGGCCATGCGGATGCTTCAGAAGCCGAGAACACAGGCGCCGCTGCCTTCACCTCCTACGAGGATGAAGCGATGCTGTCTCCCTCCGCCCAGGACCAGATGGCAGGGACCCGCAGCTGGACAATCATCGCAGCCATCGCAAGCCTCTGCCTTTTCGCCTCAGCAGCAAGCCTGCTGGGCAGGGCGGATGCCACCTTTGGCAGCTGGTTCGAAAGCTTCCTGGAGATCTTCAGGATAGAGCTGGACATTGATGTCCTGCTCCGCTTTTTCTTCAGCCTTCCCGTGGGCATGTATCTCTTCGGCCTCATGGCCGGCGCAAGGAGGCATCCAAAGGAAAAGCTGAGGGAACAGCTTGAGGCTGTAAACCAGATGGTCCAAAGCATCAGAAAGGTCCCTGAGACCTTCTGGACAGCCATCATCGGCCTCTTCTCCCTTCTCTATCTGGCCTTCTTTGTTCTTCAGGGCAGCTACCTCTTCGGAGCCTTCACCCGCACCCTGCCGGAGGGCTTCATAGTATCCCGGTACGCAAGGGAGGGCTTCTTTGAACTCTGCAAGGTGATAGCCCTGAACTTCAGCCTGCTGTGGCTGGTCACCCGCATGGCCATGCCAAAGGGCTTCAGGCCCGAGGAAGGCAGCCTTAAAGCCAGTCTGGAAAACGTTCAGAGCATGACAGGCTCACGCCTCTTCAGAGCCTCCTGCCTGGCCCTGCTGGCGGAAAGCGCCATCTTCGCAGTCATTGCCTTCTCAAAGCTGGCTCTTTACATAGACTGCTTCGGCTTCACGCCCCTGCGCTTTCAGAGCATCTGGCTGGTATGCGTGCTTTTCCTGGCCTGCATTCTGTGGGCTGTCAGCCTGCTCACAGGCCGTAAGGTCTTCAGACTCTGGATGTACTTCGGCGCCGTCAGTCTCTCCCTTTTGAGCCTTTACTGATAAAAAACACCCAGCCGCTGCTGCCTCAGAACCATTTAACGGATCAGTGAAATTTAATGCTTCACCGGTCCGTTTTTGTGATAAAGTTTTATTGTCAATAGAATCGTCCGCTAAGGCAGACGACGGTTCATATGCAATTTAAGGAGGAATAATCATGCCCTGCACAACTATACTGGTAGGCAGAAACGCTTCAAATGACCATTCAACCATGATATCCCGCACCGATGACGGTATGTTCGGTGTTAAGAAGCTGATCGTGGTCCAGCCCAAGGATCAGCCGAAAAAATATAAAAGCAAGATATCCCATGTGGAGATAGAGCTGCACGAAGACCCCATGCCCTACACCGCAAGCCCCAATGTAAACCCGGAGGCGGAGGGCATCTGGGCTGCCACAGGCATCAACGCCGCAAACGTGGGAATGACGGCAACAGAGACCATCACCTCAAACCCCAGAGTCCTCTCAGCGGATCCTCTGGTGTGCTATCAGAAGGCTAAGACCCGCAGGGAAAAGGACATCCCCGGGGGCATAGGAGAGGAGGACATGGTGGTCCTGGTGCTGCCCTACATAAAGAGCGCCAGGGAGGGCGTGCTGCGCCTCGCCTCCCTTCTGGAGAAGTACGGCACCTATGAGTCCAACGGCATAGCCTTCAACGACGAAAAGGAGGTCTGGTGGCTGGAGACCATAGGAGGACACCACTGGATGGCAAGAAGAGTCCCCGATGACGTGGTGGTGATCAACCCCAACCAGTTCGGCATGGACGGCTTCGATCTGGATGACGCCTTCGGCAAGAAGGAAGCCCATCTCTGCTCCGCAGACCTGAGAGAATTCATCAGGGACAACGACCTCGACTGCAACCAGGGCGGCAGGTTCAACCCCAGGGACATTTTCGGCTCCCACAGGGACATGGATCATGTCTATAACACCCCAAGAGCCTGGTTCATGGGTCGCTACCTGACCCCCTTCAGCCACAAATGGGACGGCCCCGACGCGGAATTCGGCCCCGAAAGCGATGACATCCCCTGGTCTCTGGTACCGGACCGCAAGATAACCATAGAGGATGTGAAATACATGCTGTCCTCCAATTATCAGGGCACTCCCTACAGCCCCTACATCAGCCTGGATACCGGAGTCCGCGGCAAGTACCGCTCCATAGGAATCAACAGGACCGGGGTCACCTCCATCTGCCAGATCAGAAGCGGTGTTCCCGACGCTCTTAAGGGCATAGAATGGGTGAGCTTCGGCTCCACCACCTATGCGGCTCAGCTGCCTGTTTACACCCAGGTGGACAAAATGCCTGACTACCTGGCAAAGGTGAGCATGGACGCATCTACTGAAAACTTCTACTGGGCCACCAGGATCATAGGCGCTCTGGCAGATCCGCACCACGCCGCCTGCATACAGCAGATGGAGCGCTACTGGGACGCTGTAGCCGTGGAGGCAAGGCGCATCATCCTGGAGTACGACAAAAAGATGACCGAAAGCGGAGACTTCAGTCTTAAGGACGAGGCCAACAAAGAGCTGGCGAAGATGGCAAAGGAAAAGACCACTGATGCCCTGAACAAGATACTCAGGATAGCCAGCGAGAGGATGAAAAACGGCTACAACAGAGCCGACAACTAAAAAAGCCGCCGAAGCGGCAAAAACATGGGCTTAAGGGCAGCTATATATCGCTGCCCTTTAAGGGCACATAGACACGGGTCAGATATTGAGACTGATCCCTTGTATGAGGAGTACCGAAGATGTACTCCTCTATTGATTTGTCCATAAGCTCGATGTGATTTATCGAGGCGTATTCATTTATCTGATCATAGGCCTTCTTCAGGCCCGGGTACGGTCCCAGATGCAGAGTGGTGAGGGCCTGGAAGGCCTTCTGCTTTCTGCTGCTAGGACAGTCACCCACACTTTCTACAGGCTGATAGACCTCCAGATCTCCCTGCTGGTCCTCCGGGGCATCCGAAAACTGACGGTAATAGCCCCCGTGAAAAACGGCGCTTATTTCTCCGGTCGTCTCAAGTCCGTATTTTTCCACCAGCTTATATATTTCCATGCGGCGTTCAGTGAACAGCTGATTCACATTCCAGGGGCTCACATAACGGTTATACACCAGCCAGCGCTCCGGATACTGCACCAGACTGATCTCATGCACAGGGAGGCTGTTGTTGCGGCTCTGTATCAGCACCTCCATGGCCTCATTGGCCCGCATCATCATATCTATGGCATGATTATAGCGCCCCAGCGCATCGTCCAGCTCCGCCCTGGCGGCTGCCACCCCCTGATTCAGCTTAAGTCTCAGCAGGTTTATATTCCGGGTCTTGAGGATCTCTGCGATCTCCGACAGAGGAAAGTTCATCTTCTGCAGCTCCTTCAGAAGCAGGATCTCCTGCATCTGGGATTTCTCGTAGAAGCGGTAACCACTCTCATCGTCTCTCATGGAAGGAGACAGGATGCCGTGTTCGTCGTAGTAGCGCAGCTGCTTGGGCGTAACGTTGCAAAGCTCTGCAAACTGACCTATGCTGTAATAGATTTCTCTGTTGTCCATACTCAGATACCTCAAAATCTATTTTATCATATTATCATTCGCTTAATATATTCACAAATTTTATAGTAATAATAAGGCGGCCCTGTAAAGGACCGCCCTTTTAATTTCAGATGACTTCAGCCAGCTTAGCTGAACATGGTGAAGAGGAAGATGCCGTAATAGTTGCCGATTACGTAACCGAGGGTTCCTACCAGCAGTGCGGGAACTACCAGGCTGTGCCAGCCCTTTGCGATCGCGAAGGCTGCGGAGGTGGTGGGGCCGCCGATGTTTGCGTTGGATGCAACGGTGATCTCCTCGATGCTGTACTTGAAGATCTTGCCGAATACCAGAGAGAAGATCATGTTGAAGCCTACAACGAAGGCTGCAAGCACCAGCAGCAGAGGCGCGTTCTTGATGATCATTTCAACAGAGGCAGGGGCGCCGATTACAGCAAAGAAGATGTGGATAAGGAAGGTTCCGATCTCCTGTGCGCCTGCAATATTGCCCAGGAACTTGGGGAATGCAGTGGCAAGAACTGTGGTGATGGTGGTGATCAGCAGATACTGGTTGCCGAACAGGCCATTGAGCAAAGTGAAGAAGAAGTTGGTGGTAGGAATGATGCTTCCGAACCAGCCGGCCAGCAGCTTGGAAACTGCTACAATGGAGAAGGCAACTGCGCAGGCCTTTGCGATATCCAGCAGAGCGACCGGTTTAGCCTGCCAGTATGCAGCAGCGCTGTTGTCTGTGGATGCGCCAAGTTTCTCCTGCTCGTCGATCAGAGGATGCTTATAGTGATTATAGACCCATTTGATGCCGGGGAGAGCAACCAGCAGGAAGAAGTAGAGAACCATCAGCAGGTTATCCGCAACGATGGCCGCGGATACCAGGGATCCGTCTGCGCCGGTGGCATCAGCCATGGCAACAAGGTTTACGGAGCCGCCTACATAGGTTCCAACGAACATGGATGTGGCAGATCTGGCCTGAGCAAGGCCCAGTGCGCCGCGGAGAGCGAAGAAGCCCAGAACGCCGCCCACAATGGAGCCCAGAGAGCTCAGCATGAACATGCCGAACATTCTTCCGGATTCCTTCCAGATCTTCTTAATGTTTGCATTGAAGAGCAGGAAAGGAATTGCCAGAGGTACTACGTAGCCCCATACAAAATCATATGCAGGCGCATCGGTAGGAATGATCCTGAAGTTTGCAAGAAGCATGGCCAGGATCAGTGCGATAACACAGGCGGTCATCTTTGCTGCCCATTTGTATTTCTGTTCGAGCCAGATGGATACAGCAGCGATAACGACCAGGATCGCGAACAACAGCCAGGAGCTGTCAACAGGGATTAAAGTAGACATAATATGCCGCCTTTCTTAAAATAAATATAGATATATCTATTCCTCCGGAGGAGCAGACCGGAGCCTGCGCCTCCGTTTATAACTGTTATCTGCCCGCTATTTGTCCTTGCAGAGGTATTTCTTATAGCCTCTCCAGGTGGTAGCGAACTTCTCCCATTCGGTCAGGTAGCTTTCATCGATCTGTGTGGCCAGAGCAGCCTTGTGGGGCGCCGTCTTCACCACATCAGGATCCTCGTAAGCCTCCTTTGCGATGGACCTGATAGCCTCCACATACTCGTCGATGTCATCCTTGGAGTAGCTTTCCACAGGCTCCGGGGTGAAGGGCTCCGGAATCAGCCTGGGATGATGGCTGGCGAAGTAGTCCTGGAAACCGTAATCCACCACTCTTCTGGCGATATCATCTGTGGTGACGCCGGTGTCCTTTGTCAGCTGCTCCCAGCTCATTCTCGCCTGCTCCATCCTGAACTTGCCTTCTGCCATGGGCATGGAAAGTCCGGGGATATCAGACATCTTCTTCAGCATGTAGTTGTTGTTAAGTATGGACAGCTCGCCTACGGCCTTCATTCCGTCGGGGCCCATGCTCCTTATATAGGCGTAGGTCCTGAGCAGCACTGCAGGAACGCCGTAGAACTTGCGGACCTTTCCTATACTCTCCGGATTGTCATACCTGAGATAATACTTTTCGCCGTCGAACTCCACAGTGGGGCTTGCAAGGAAGCCTGCAAGCTCTGCGCTTACGCAGGAAGCGCCTGCAGCCGGACCCTGGCAGCCGTGGGGAGAGGAGAAGGACTTGTGCAGATTGTAGTGGCACATATCGAAGCCCGCGTCCCTTGCCCTTGTGATGCCGAATACGCCATTCAGATTAGCCTGATCGTAAACGCAGAGGCCGCCTACTGAGTGCACCAGATCCACAAACTGACGGATCTTGTCATTATAGATACCGGTATCCTCGGGGTTGGTGATCATAAGCGCCGCGGTATGTTCGTTGACTGCAGCCTTCAGGGCCTCAAGATCGGGCAGACCGTCCTCGCCCGGGTAAAGCGTTATGACCTTATACCCCAGCGTTGCGGCTGCACCTGGATTTGCAGGATGGGACAGGATAGTTGTGATTATCTCGTTCTTAACATCCGCAAGGCCCTTGGATTCGAAGTACGCCCTTATGATGGACACATTCTGGAATATTGCCTGAGAACCGCCGCCTGCCTGAAGACCCACTCTGTCCATGCCTGAAATAGCCTTCAGATACTGCTCGTCCTTATACATTATTTCAAGTATGCCCTGGATGGTGGATTCGTCCTGCAGAGGATGTACCTCCTGCAGCTTTTCGCTGCGGACAAACTGCTCGTTGATCTTAGGACTGTACTTCATGGTGCAGGTGCCAAGACCTATATCGATGTTTATATCGGTTCCTATAGTCTCCTGAGAGAGCCTCATGTAGTGGCGCAGCACCTCCATCTGAGACATCTCCGGAAGAGCCGGAGCCTTTTTGCGGACCATGCCGGCGGGGATCAGGCCTTCGGCACTGCCCACAGTCTTTTTGATTTTATCCGATGCCTGAGGGATGAGCACGCCGCGCTTGCCCTTCTCACCCATTTCCATAATGATGGGCTCGTCCCAGCGGGCTTCATGGAAATCTCTTGGTCTATTGATGTTTGCCATTACTTGCACCCCCCAACTATTTCCTCGAGAGCAGCTTTAAGAGCAGCTATATCCTCCTCCGTGGTAAGCTCGGAAATGCAGTAAAGGGAGCTCTGGCCATACTGCGGGAACTCGCGGCTCAGATCCTTGCCGCCGAAGATCTTCTTTTCAAGCAGCGCCTTATTTACTTCTCCGGCAGTCTTTCCGCATCCGTCGAAATTGACGACAAACTCCTGGAAGTTGCAGCCGCCGAAGAGATTGACCTTAAGCCCCTTGATCTTGCTCAGCTCTTCTATTGCATATGCGGTCTTCTGCAGGATGCTTTCACCCAGCTCATACATGCCCTGAGGACCCATGCTGGCAAGATAGATGCCTGCAGTGATGCCCCAAAGGCCGGTCTCGGTGCCGAAGTACTCATTGGCATTTTCTCTGCTGCCGTGTGAGCTTCTGTAGTTCATAGCCCTGCCCCAGCCGAATTTGCCTTCCTCCTTTGTACGGCAGATACCATACATATAGGTCGGGAACTGCTTCAGAAGAGCCAGATCCTGCTGACAGGCTATGAAGCCGGCCTGGCCGCCGCCGAACTGAATATGCATTCCCAGAGGCTGTATATCGCCAACCACCAGGTCTGCGCCAAGATTTGCGGGGCTTTCCACTATTCCCAGGGAAGCCACTTCGGGCTGCGCGATAACCAGGGCTCCTGCCTTGTGAGCCAGCTCGGCTATCTTTTCTGCGTTCTTCTCGAAAAAGCCCAGATAGGAGGGATTTTCATAGAATACTGCCGCAGTCTTATTTGAGGAAAGCTTTGCCTTGAGATCCTCCAGGTCCATGCAGCCGTCCGCGCCTGCCTTCACGCTCACCAGCTTAAGCTGGCCCCTGCAGTAGGATTCGGCAGCGCTCAGGACCTCCTTGCACATGGTTTCGGGGATCAGCACTGTGTCAGTATCCTTGCCTGCTGCCTTCCAGTATCTCTTAGCCATTCTGAAGGAAGAAATTACGGACTGGGTCACATCGTAGGTGGTATAGCTGACCACATCCATGTCCAGAAGCTCAGCCATCATGCTGGCATATTCAAAGAAGGCCTGCATCTTGCCGTGATCGGAATAGGTGTCGCCGCAGTAGGCTGTCAGAAACTCGCCTCTCATGTTGAGCTCATCACAGATAGCCGGTACCTGGTGCTTGTAGCAGCCTGCCCCGAGGAAGCTGGTGTATTCCTCTGTGGTGATATCCTTGTCAAGGATGCCCATCACATGCTTTTTCAGCTCATACTCGTTAACGATGGGCTCCGGAAGATCCAGACGGCCTTTGAAAAGCAGATCGTCAGGGATGATGCTCTTGTAGATCTCTTCAATACTCCCCACCCCCACAGTGTCCAGCATTTCCTTCTTTATTTCGGGAACGCTGTTTGGCAGATAGGGATGAACAAATTCTTTATTCTTCAAAAATACTCATCTCCTTTAAAATCACTTCCAACTCTATCTATATATACATATACGATAGATACATTATTCAATAAAGATATAAACCTTCCCCTAAGGGGAAGGTCAAGGGAAAATTGCAAAAAAATTAACAAGGGAGGCTTACGCCTTCCCCTGCTGTTTGCACCATATGTCCATGACCAGATCCACCGGCAGGAATTTGATGAGTCTCACCTGTCTGCGCACTGGTGCGCCCAGGATGGAGAGCTTCTTTTTCTTTTTCAGGTCCTTCATGGCCTGCTCTATCACCTGCTGGGGAGTGTACCAGCGGTCGTAATACTTTATGGTATCGTCGTGAACAGCGGTATCCATAAATTCGGTCTTTATCCAGCCCGGGCAGACGCACATCACATGGATGCCCCGGGTCTTGAGCTCACGGCCCAGGCTTCTCGAAAAGCTGAGCACATAAGCCTTGCTGGCTGCATATACGTTGATGTAGGGCACCGGCTGGTGACTGGAGTTGGAGCCGAGGTTGATGATGTCATCGCCCTCTTTCATGTAAGGCAGGCTCAGAAGACACATGGCGGTGAGAGCCTTATCGTTGAGCTCTATGATGCCCAGCTGTTCGTCCAGACCCATCTCCTCGAAGGTACCGAAAAGGCCGTAGCCCGCAGCGTTGACAAGCACGCGGATCTCAGGCTTTTCAGCCTCCAGAAGAGCCTTATACGCGTCAAGGCTGGCCTTGTCCGAAAGATCCCAGGCAAGAGCTCTGACCTTAGTTCTGCACCTTTCCTGCAGCTCCTCCAGTCTCTCCCTTCTTCTTGCCACCACCCACAGCTCATCCAGCTCGAACTCTTTGTCGATGGCATATACGAACTCTCTTCCCATTCCGGAGGAGGCTCCTGTTATAACTGCTATTTTCATGCTCTAACCTTTCTTTTCGTTATTCTGTATTTCTTCCGGATGGGCAAATTTCCTCCAGATCCTTTCTGCCATAAGCCCATAGCTTAGGCGGCCTCCAAATTCGGTGCCAAGGGCCCGGAGCTGAAGATTCGGTCTGTCCGGATATTTTTCTTTTGAGTCGGCTGCGGTCTGGCTGAGTCTCCAGGCCAGAATGTCCATGGATCTTGACAGCCTCATGACGCTGAAAAGCTGCAGGAACTCCTTAAAGCCAGAAAGCCTTACGGAGGGCTGATGAAAGACGGCGCTGTCCTTTGGGAATGCTGTCTCTGCCTGCTCCTCCTGAAGGCTGTCCTCTCCCTGAGCCTTGGGATGCTCCGGGAGTACAGCCCTTTCACCTGCTTCGCCTGCGTCCTGTCCCAGCCTGTAATATTCCAGTATGGTGGGAAGACCCAGCTGGCAGGGCCCCACCGTCCAGCTTCTGACGGGGAGCCTGAAAACGGTCCCCAAAAGCCCCGTCGCCAGCAGCGCTCCGTACTCGCAGAGGCGGAAATACCGCGGCCTGAAGCTGTTTTCTATCATAAAAACTGACTGTAAAAAGGAGACCTTGCATCCCCGCAGGGTCTCCTTTTGATCACATGCCATTGAAGCCCTTTCCCAGAGCCTCAGATTTTTTTCTGTCCTTTCGGGAAGCTTAGGCATTTCTCTTCTGCTGCAGCAGAACCTCCTGCAGCAGCATGTACTTATCCATCTGGGGAACAGCCAGCTCCTCGATGGGGCCCAGGCCATCCTCAGTTACCAGCTGGGCACAGAGCTTCCACTGGTTGGCGGAATCGTTCAGGAAATAGAACACGGCCTCCTCCAGAGGTGCGCAGAGAGATGTTTCCATAAGCTTTGCGTCCTTGCCCTTGTTATATGGGTCGTTTTCTATCATGAAATCCACCAGCTCTTCGTTTTCGCTGTTCTCAAGATACTTGGCCAGGCTCTCCCAGACCAGCTTGTCCTCCTTGGTGGCAAGCTTCATGTTATTGATGATCTCAACCATGGGATTTACTTCATTGCTCATAGCTTTATTCCTTTCCTTGCCGTGCTCCCTTGGGAGCCGGTCCATCAATATCTTCTTACAGTAAAATCTTACTGCATACGGCAGCGAAAATCAAACTAAACCTGCGTCCTGCGGGGCATCCTGCTCTATTTGTGAGCCTCTGCGTACTTTTCGCAGGCCTTTCTTATCCACTCCAGCCTGTTGTCGTCGATGTCCGTGGGCACGGTGCAGTCTGCGCCTATCATGACACCAGTCTGGCCGGCCCCGTCAAGGATGTCGAACACGGCTTTTTCAACGGCCTCGCGGCTTCCAGTGTAAATGACGCCTGCCTGCTCAAAGCCTCCGAATACGGGCTTTCCGCCGAAGAGCTTCTTTCCGTCCTTAAGGGATACGCCCTCGGCGTGGACAGCCCAGTTGATGGCAGCGGCATCGTAGTCTTTGTAAAGATCAAGATCGTTGGCAAGCCCTGCGTAGCCGCAGATGTGGAGGCAGTTCATGTCTGACAGCTTGTTGTCTGCCGCCATGACCTTCTTCTCCGAGGGTGCGATGTACTTCAGATAAGCTTCCTTGGGGAAATAGTTGTTCTGATTGTTGACGCTGAAGTAGATGCCGTCGGCGCCGCATTCCTTTATTAGCATCTCATCCAGGGCGATGACGCTGTCAGCGATCTTGTCCAGCGCCGCCATAACGGACTCGGGATCCTCAGCCAGGTATTCCAGCAGCGGAGGAACAGCGCCCGGAAGGCTTGGAAATTCCATATTCATGGCTGTCTTAAGTATCATGGCCGGGGAGAAGCCGGTAACGTAGCGGGGAGCCTCGGAGCCCTCGTAGAAGGCGAATACCCTGTCGGTCAGCTCCCTGCTCTTCTCAAAAAAGGGAGAGCCCGGCATGGGCGGCTGAATGCGCCTCAGATCCTCGGCCTTCTCCACAAAGCTCACGTCCACAGGCATTATCATCAGAGAATCGTTCATGACCTTGATAACGTCCGGATCGAAGACCTCCCTTGCTGCCTTGTGACCGTTGATATTCTTTTCGAAGATCTCGGGGCTCTTCAGTCCCTTGAGCCACTCTCCGCGGTCGGTAAAGTGATGGAATATGGCAACCGGCACTCTGTCCACCGGCTCGTTCTTTAAATAGTGCATGAACCTTTCTTTCTTGTTCATAGTGATCCCTCCTTATAATAGTCTCCAGCGAATGTGCTGTTTTTCGGACACACCCGTTTGTCAGATATATAATATTTTACCACAAAAGCGCATATGTTGGTATAATTAAGCCATGAATGAATTCGGAAGTGTGCACTACAACGCCATAGGGCCCTGGTTCAAGAAGCGTTTCGGACAGCGGGTGATAAAGCTTTCGCTGGACGGCGGCTTTACATGTCCTAACCGCGACGGAAAGCTTGGCTTCGGCGGCTGCAGCTTCTGCTCGGAATCGGGCAGCGGAGATTTTGCGGGTGCGACGGCAGGCAGCGAAGCTTATAGGGGCTCAGCGTACGGAGCCGATCCGCAGCCTGATGCAGCATGCAGTGCTGCAGCTCAAAGGTCTTGGGAACCGGTGCGCAGCCAGATGGAAGCCCAGATCGGCCTGCTCTCCCGCAAGTGGCCGGAGGCCTCATATATAGCCTATTTTCAGAACTACACAGGCACCTACGGGCCTGCAGAAAAGCTCAGGAGCCTCTGGGAGGAGGCCATCAGCTTCCACAGCGTTAAGGGCCTTGCCATAGCCACCCGCCCTGACTGCCTGGGACCGGAGGTGCTGAAGCTTCTTGATGAGTTCAATAAAAGGACCTTCCTATGGGTGGAGCTGGGGCTTCAGACCTCAAAGGCTGAGACCGCAAAAGCCTTTAACCGCGGCTATGAAAACGCGGTCTATGAAGAGGCTGTCAGGCATCTGGGCCTCCTTGGGATAAGATATGTCACCCACCTTATAATCGGCCTGCCGGGGGAAAGCCGGGAGGATATGCTGGGCTCCTTCCGGTACGTGGTCTCTGGCGCTGCATCTGAGATGTCCATGACCGCGTCCTCTTCGCCCTGTCCTGACAGCGGCACCGCCCTTCCCTTTGGCATAAAGCTCCACATGCTGCACCTTATGGAGGGCACCCGCATGGGAGAGGAGTATAAAAGCGCGCCATGGGCCCTTCCGTCCATGGAGGAATACGCAGCGCTTATCGCCGACATGCTGGAGTTCTGCCCGCAGGAGATCACCATACATCGGCTCACAGGAGATGCGCCAAGGTCCCTGCTCATAGCTCCGGACTGGACCCGCAACAAGCATGCAGTCCTGAACCTCCTGCAGAGCGAATTCAAGCGCCGCGGTAGCTTTCAAGGCAGCCGTCTGTAACCAGGGCTCAAACCAATGGAACACACCTCAAAAATGTGACAAACAGAACCGTCCCCAATGTCACATTAGCGAAGCAGCAAGTGCTTCAAAAGACCATGTGCTAGCGCTTAATTGAACAGCGGCCGACCTTGGAGGCCGATGTGAGATTAAAGAGCGAGGTCTTGAGAGGCACTTGCTGTTCGCCTTTAAACAAGACAAACAGTCGTCCGCCAGCGAAGCAGCAAGTGCTTCGAAAGACCATGGGCTAGCGCTTAATTGAACAGCG
>JAEEPD010000217.1 GCA_016284575.1 Bacillota bacterium
AAGGAGCGCTATCCCGAAAGCCTGCCTGCACCCGAAGGCGTAAGAGGCGCCTCAAGACTGGGCGAAGCAGGTCCGGGCCTTGTGACCCGCTGGGACGGAGCTCACGTGCAGAGCGCCCATGCCCTCAACGATCTGGCCGCTCAGGGCAAAATAGTCGGCAACTGCCTGCCCCAGGGCGTGGCCATCAACCTCTGGAGAGAGATAGCAGCAGGCCGGCCTGGCCTCATCACCAAGGTGGGCCTTGGGACCTTCGTGGACCCCAGAGTTGAAGGCGGCCGCATGAACGAGCAGACAACGACCGACGCCGCAAAGCTCATAGAATTCGGAGGCGAGGAATACCTGTTCTACGAGGCCAAGCCCCTGGACGTGGCCCTTCTTCGCGGCACCGTGGCAGATGAGAACGGAAACATCTCCTTCATGCACGAGGGCATCATAAACGAGGGCCTTTCCATTGCCCAGGCCGCCCACAACAGCGGCGGCATAGTCATCGTTCAGGTTGAATACCTGACCCAGAGCGGGACCCTGGCCCCCAAGGACGTAAAGATCCCCGGAATACTGGTGGACTACGTGGTCCAGGCTAAGGACCCCATGTCCAGCTGGCAGGCCGAGGGAGTCTACTGGGAGCCCGCATTCTCCGGTCAGATCAGAAGGCCCATGGGAGAGCTCCCCAGAATGCCCCTTGACGAAAGAAAAGTCATCGCAAGGCGCGCAGCCATGGAGGTACCCAAGGGAGCAGTGCTGAACCTGGGCGTAGGCGTAAGCGCCAATGTGGGCAATATTCTGGCAGAAGAGGGCTGCTCCGATATGGTCACCATGACCAGCGAGTCCGGCATGATAGGCGGCGTCCCCTGCCCCCTGCCCAACTTTGGATCCCACTACAACCCCGAATGCGTCATCGACCACAACTCATCCTTCGACATGATAGACGGCGGAGCCCTTGACATGACCTGTCTTGGCCTTGGAGAAGCCGATGCCGAAGGCAACATCAACGTAAGCAAGTTCGGCACCAGGCTCATCGGCCCCGGCGGCTTCATCGACATAACCAACGCCACCCCCAAGGTGGTCTTCTGCGGCACCCTGGTGGGCAAGGCAAAGCTGGCGGTAAAGGACGGAAAGCTGGAGATAGTCGAGGAGGGCAAGGTAAAGAAATTCCTGCCCCACGTTCAGCAGATAACCTTTGCAGGCAAGAGGGTCAAGCCCGGTCAGGAGGTCATCTACATCACCGAGCGCTGCGTATTTAATCTCATGGATGGCAAAATGGTGCTGACGGAGATAGCACCCGGCCTGGACCTGCAAAAGGACGTGCTGGACCAGATGGGCTTCACACCAGAGATCTCCAGGGACCTTAAAACGATGGATCCGGGACTCTTCAGCGAGAGCTGGGGCGGCCTGAGGACGATAATTGAGACCAACTAAAGGAGGGAAACATGATACTTGACGCCAAGCATGCAATGCTGCAGAAGCTTTTCCGCGAGTTCGCCCAGACCGAATTCACAAAGGAGCTGCAGGACAGGCTCGACCAGACAGGGGAATTCGACTGGGACATCCATAAGAAGATGGCAAAGTACGGATTCATGGGCCTGAGAATACCCAAGGAATACGGCGGCTCCGGAATGGACTACCTTGCCTACGCTCTGATGATCGAGGAGCTGGCCAGGGTGGATGCTGTGCTTTCGATATACGCCAACACCTCAAACTCTCTGGGCGGCGGTCCGCTGCTCTTAGCAGGCTCCGAGGAGCAGAAGAAAAAGTACCTGCCCCCCGTTGCCAGCGGTGAAAAGATCGTGGTATTCTGCCTCACCGAGCCCGGCGCGGGCTCTGACGCCGGCGGCACCACCACTACAGCCGTTCAGGACGGCGACGACTTCATACTCAACGGCCGCAAGACCTTCGTTTCCGGCGCTCCCATGGCAGACTGGGCCATCATCTTCGCAAAGACCGATCCCACAGCCAGAGGCTCCAGAGGCATTTCCATGTTCATACTGGATATGAAGCTCCCGGGAGTCACCCTGGGCGCGCCCGAAAAGAAGATGGGCATCAACGGCTATCCCACCTGCGACATCGTCATGGAAAATGTCCGCGTCCCCGGCGACTGCCTGGTGGGCCAGCTCAACAAGGGCTTCTCCATAGCCATGAGGACCCTGGACGGCGGCCGTCTGGGCATGGCAGCCCAGGCCGTGGGCATTGCCCAGAGCTGCCTGGACGAGGCGGTCAAATACGCCAAGGAAAGAAAGCAGTTCGGCCGTCCCATATCCGACTTCCAGGGCGTCAGCTTCATGCTGGCCGACATGGAGGCAGAGATTCAGGCAGCCCGCCAGCTGGTATACCACGCGGCAGAGCTCAAGGACCACAACATGGACGCCACAAGAGCCTGCTCCGCAGCCAAGCTGATCGCCGCTGAGACCGCCAACCGCTGCGCCTACAAGGCAGTGCAGATCCACGGCGGCTACGGCTACATCAAGGAGTACAAGGTGGAGCGCCTCTACCGCGATGCCCGCATCTGCAGCATCTACGAGGGCACCAGCCAGATCCAGCAGGTCGTCATTGCCGCAGACCTTCTGAAGAACGCGTAAAGGAGGCAGAACATGAAGATATTCGTTACTGTAAAACAGGTACCTGATACATCCGGCAAGGTGGCTGTCAAGCCCGACGGCACCCTGGACCGCGCCTCCATGGCAACCATCACCAACCCCGACGACATGAATGCAGTTGAAGCCGCTCTGAAGATCAAGGACGAGACCGGCTGCAGAGTCATCGCCGTCTCCATGGGCCCCATGACCGCGGAGAGCATGCTAAGGGAGCTCATGGCCATGGGCGTCGATGAGGGCCTGCTGATCTCCGGAAGAGAGTTCGGCGGCTCCGACACCTACGCCACCTCCCAGATCATCGCCGCAGGCATCGACCACTACGGCCTCGAGCCCGATGACATCATCTTCTCCGGCCGCCAGGCCATCGACGGCGACACCGCTCAGGTTGGACCGCAGATCGCGGAGAAGCTTCACATTCCCCAGGTCTCCTACGCAGGCGAGGTCACCAAGGCAGGCAATAAGCTGACCGTAAAGCGCATGCTGGAGGACGGCTACATGACCGTAGAGGTGGAGACCCCCTGCCTGATCACCTGCATCAAGGAGCTGAACGAGCCCCGCTACATGAGCGTTTCAGGCATCGACGGCTGCTTCGACAAGCCCCTCATCATCTACGATTACAACGAGCTGAAGGATCATCCCCTGATCGACCCCACCACCATAGGTCTGAAGGGCTCCCCCACCAACATCTACAAGTCCTTTACGCCCCCGCAGAAGGGCGCAGGCAGGATGCTGACAGGCAGCGCAAAGGAGACGGCCAAGGAGCTGGCTTCTGTTCTCAGCGAAAAGCACTTGATTTAAGGAGGCACGGATATGACAAAAGATTTCAACAGCGCAGATATCGCGGCTTTTAAGAATGTCTGGGTCTTCTGCGAACAGCGCGGCGGAGAGCTGATGCCCACGGACTTTGAGCTCATCTCCGAAGGCCGCAAGCTGGCAGACGAGCTGGGCGTTGAGCTCTGCGGGATCCTGCTGGGAGACGGTGTGGATGGCATCGCAAAGGAGCTGGGCGGCTACGGCGCAGACAAGGTCTACGTTTTTAACAGCCCGCTGCTTAAGAATTACACAACTGACGCATACACCAAGGTCATCTGCGACGCGGTGGAGGAATTCAAGCCCGAGGTGTTCCTGATCGGAGCCTCCAATATAGGCAGAGATCTGGCGCCCCGCTGCGCAGCAAGGCTCCACACGGGACTCTGTGTAGACTGCACCCACCTGGATGTGGCTCTGGATGGCTATATCGAATTCCTGAAGAACAGTTCCTCTATGGATCTTGAAGGCATGAAGTGGGACAGCCCCCTCTTCGATGTCCACAGGAACCTGAAGATGACCCGGCCCGCCTTCGGCGGCCACCTGATGGCAACCATCGTATGCCCCAGATTCAGACCTGCCATGGCCACCGTACGCCCCGGCGTCATGCAGAAGAGGCCCTTTGATCAGGCTAAGGCAGACGCGGTGCAGATCATAAAGCCCTCCTTCGAGCTGGCGGAGACCGATCTTAAGACAAAGGTCACTGAGGTGGTAAAGTCCGCAAAGAAGATGGCCGACCTCATCGGAGCCGAGTACATCGTTGCAGTGGGCGGCGGCATAGCCTCCAATGTCGACAAGGGCATAGCTCTTGCAGAGGAGCTGGCGGCTGAGCTGGGCGGCGTAGTAGGCGCCTCCAGACCTGTCATCGACGCAGGCTGGATGAGCGCAGACCATCAGATCGGCCAGACCGGCAAGACCGTAAGACCCAAGGTCTACATCGCCCTCGGCATCTCCGGCGCCATACAGCACAAGGCCGGCATGCAGGATTCCGAGCTGATCATAGCGGTCAACAAGAATGAAGCGGCACCCATTTTTGAGATCGCCGACTACGGCATCTGCGGAGATCTCTTCGAAGTAGCCCCCCAGCTGATCGCAGAGATCAAAGCCGCAAAAGCAGCGAAGTAATATTTCCATTAACTCAATGCATTATTTTTGCCGTAAGCCTTGTAGATTTTAACGGGTCCTGCCACAAGGCATCCTCCCATGCATCTCGCTTAGGCTCGATGCCTGGGTGCCCTCCTTATGTCACCCGTTAAAATCTTTATTAAAGGACGGCAAAACACAATTAAATAATTCAGAAGTATAATTCGAATAATAATCCCTGCGAAGCGGCAGCTGCCCAATGTATGCGCAAGCAGATATGCGAAGGGCAGTCTGCCCTTTGCTAAAACAATTATCAGCAATCTGAGATGAAGGAATATCTTGACATCACAATTGCACAGAAAATAGAGGAGATCGCAAGGCGCTTCCCGGACCGGACCGCAGTTTCGGCTCCGGGAAGGCTGCTGAGCTACAGAGAGCTTAACGAGTTCTCTGAGCAGACCGCTCAAGCCTTCCTTTCCCGGGGGATAAGAAAGGGCAGCCACATAGCCCTCTTTTCCGCCAACTGCCCGGAGCTTGTAATAATCGCCCTGGCACTCTGGAAGATAGGCGCGGTCATCATCCCCCTCTGCACCGCCTACTCTGAAGGCGAGCAGCTTTCCGCGCTGAGAAAATCCGAGGCTGAGCAGCTCATCCTCATCGGGAAGCCCGTCAACGGCGTCTTTTCCGTGCCCAAGCACGAGCTCTGGAGCATGGGCATCAAGACCCTGCGCTTTGCAGAGCCAGAGGACCTTATAGACTTCATTGCCTCAAAGGACAAGCTCAGCGTTGCCGTGGACACTGCAGAGGACGACAATCTTTACTACGAAAACGACTACGTGTCGGATCTGAAGCAGGCCAAAGCTCTGGTCAGCCCGGACGATACGGATATGATACTCTTCACCTCCGGAAGCACCGCCGGAGCGAAGCCCGTGGCCAGCACCCACAGAGCCAGGATCAATCTGGCCATGACCCATGGGGACTATCTGGAGGCCACGGAAACGGACGTGTTCTGCGCGGTGCTGCCCCTTTACCACTGCTTTGCCATAACAGGAGTCATGCTGGCAGCCCTTTCAAGGGGCGCGGAGCTGGCCTTCCCCAAGGACAGACACAGCGCCAACACCCTGCGCTGCATCGAAGCAAGGCACTGCACCATTCTTTCTGCAGTCCCCACCCTCTACTCCGCCCTCATGGCAAAGCAAAAGGAGGCGGCTGCAGACATCTCAAGCCTGAGGACAGGCATGATAGGAGGCTCCCCCTACAGCAGTGAGCTTTTCAGAAGGATCTGCAGAGAGCTTGGCATGACCCTCCTCCCCTCCATCGGCATGACTGAAGCCACCGCAGGCTACACCAGCGGCAGGCTGACGGATGATATTGAGCTCAGGGCCGCAAGCCTCGGCGAGCTCTTCCCCGAGGTGGAATGCCGCATAGCGGATGACAGCGGCAATGAGCTGCCCATCGGGACCACAGGAAGGATAATGCTCAGGGGTCCCAGCATCATAGGGCGCTACTACAACGATTACGCACCGCCCTGCACGGACGAAAAGGGCTGGATGGACACAGGGGACATGGGGTATCTGGATGCGGAGGGCCATCTCTTCTTTAAAGGCCGCCGCAAGGAAATAATAATAAGGTCCGGAGAGAACATCTCCCCGGTGGAGATAGAAAATGCCCTTTCAGAGCTTCCCGGAGTCTGGGAGCTGAAGGCCGTGGGCATTCCGGATCCACACAGGATAGAGGAGATATGCCTCTGCGTCACACCCCAGCCCCTTCCTCCGGACAGCACCGAGGAGGAAAAAGCAGCTGTCCGAAGGCAGCTGAGAAGCAGCCTGCTCAAGGCAGCAGGCGAACGGCTCAGCAGCTACATGCAGCCCAGATATCTGGTGTTCATGGACAGCTTCCCCCGGACGGATACAGGAAAGATAGATCTGAATAAGCTAAAAGAGGCCGCAGCAAAGCTCTGCGCCATGGAAAAGGAGAAGTGATGAGAAAAAGAACTGCCGCCCAATGGGTCATAAGCATACTGCTGTACTGCGCAGGCCTTCTGTGTCTTGCCTTTGGAGTAGCCTTTTCGGCAAATGCCGGCCTTGGCATCAGCCCCGTAAACTCCCTGCCCTATGTGCTGGCCTCCTGCCTTGGAGCGGAAGCAAAGGTAGGCACCATGGTGACCGCAGTATTCTGCTTTTACATACTGCTGCAGGTCCTTATACTCAGAAAGGACTTCAGGCTTTTCAACCTGCTTCAGATACTCTTCTCCACCCTGTTCGGCTATTTCGTGACCTTCACCAAGGGTGTTATGGGCAGCTGGAGGATAGGAGAAGGCTACATCGGAAGCCTTGTGATGCTGGCCATAAGCATCGTTATCTGCGCCATAGGCATACTTATCTATGTGGGCGTGGATATAATACCTATGCCCATGGAGGGTCTTACCATGTGCCTTGCCAAGAAGCTCGGAAAGCCCTTCCCCAGCGTCAAAACAGCCGTGGACTGCATCATAGTCGCAGTAGGCCTTGTGCTTTCGGCTGTGGTGCTGCATGACCCACTTAAATGGATAAGAGAGGGCACCATACTTTCTGCCCTGCTCATAGGGACCCTGGCTTCCTTCCTGAGAAAGAAACTTTCGGAGCCCATCGCAAAGCTTGCATATGGAGGAGACAAATAAAATGACAGGAATAATAGGCGCCATGGAGATGGAGGTTCAAGGCCTCGTTGAACGCATGGAGGAGCCCTGCATAGAGACCATCAGCGGCATAAAGTTTTATCAGGGAAGGCTCATGGGAAAGCCTGTGGTGGTGGCCCAGTGCGGCGTAGGCAAGGTGGCAGCGGCTGTGGTAGCGCAGACCATGATACTTCGCTATGGCGTGGACCTTCTCGTAAATACGGGGGTTGCCGGCTCCCTTTCAAAGGATGTAAGGATATTCGACCTTGTCATCTCCACCGAAACGGCGGAGCACGACATGGATACCAGCCCTCTGGGCGATGAGATAGGCTACATAAGCGGTCTTGGCATAGTTCGGATGAAGGCTGACGAAGCCGCGGCGGAAAGCTTCGCAAGGCAGGCGGAAGCCATGGGCATCAATGTACGCAGGGGGCTGGTGGTCTCGGGTGACCAGTTCATCGCCTCCGAGCAGCAGCGCATCAAAATAAAAAGCTCCTTCCCAGACGCCCTCTGCGCCGAAATGGAAGGAGCCTCCATAGGTCATGTCTGCTATCAGAACAGCGTGCCCTTCTGCATCATCCGCGCCATTTCAGACAATGCTGACGGAGAAGCGGATATGGACTTCCCCAGCTTCGCAAAAAAAGCCAGCCAGGTGTCCACCCAGCTGGTGCTCAAATATCTTGAGGGCTGATACGCCGCCTTAAAAGGCGCTCCGGGCTATCTGAAAAAGCCCATACCCCAGAAACCTTTGCCGTCCCTTCGGGCGGCATTTTCTATTGCCCTGAGCTCCTTTTCGTGCCTGTCGTTGGGAGAAATGATCAGGACCTTCGCGTAGCCCTCCGAAAGCAGCTTCTTCTCTGCCATGCTGTCCCTGTCCGCAGGGTCCAGATACACGTAGGCCAGAGTCCTGCCGTACTGGTCCTTGAGCTCCCGGTCGTACTCAAGCCAGACGCTTCTGCCTCCGAGAAGCTCCTTCATGTAGTCCGATGCTATGGCTCCCTCGGAGGTGTTTTTAGTTTCATCGTGGTCCGCGCTCTCAGGAGCGTCAACACCTATCAGCCTCACCCTCACAGCATATTCCTGCCCCATGTCCACAGCAATGGTATCGCCGTCTATAACATACTGCACCGTGTAGGGTCCCGCCAGCTCGGACTGGGCTGTCCGCTGAAAATACAGCAAAAGGGCCATTGCAAGAGCAATGGCCAGTATTGCAAGTATTATCTTTCTTCTGAGGCTGCGGCTTTTGTTCATAGGGGCTTCGGGCCGGAGGCTTTTAAGCTCTGCTTAAACAACGCTGCCGCATTCGGGACAGAATCTGCCGGTGACCACAGCTCCGCAGTGGGGACAGTACCTGACGCCTCCGCCGCCGCGCTCCGTGATCTCCTTATCCTTGGGTCTGGAGACCTTATAGCCCAGGCGGATGGTTTTTGATTCCGCAGGAGCAAGAGGCAGTTCCCAGCTTACCATACCAGTTTCCTCTGTCAGCTTCCCATCGGAAAGAGCCGTGGGCTCCACAGTGATGTCCTTGTTCTGGGAAACAGGCAGACGGTCCTCTATGTGGAGGGTAAGGGGCGACTCCGACAGGTTCGCGGCCTTGGTCTCGTAGCTGTATTCCACCACCTTCTGGCCCTTGAGCAGGGTGGTGGAGGTCTTTCTTGCCAGCTCCTTGTGGGTGAGCTTCACCCTCTCCTCCCTTCCGAGGCTTATGTCCACGTACTCCTCCGTCAGGTCCGGATCTATGGTCATGTTCTCGGTGTACATGCCCTTAAGGTAGATGCCGGCGCTTACCCTGTCGGTGAAGGGGATGTCCGCGGACTTGATCCTTGCAGTAAGATAGGCCCTCAGGTCCAGCCTGGGGACAGCGGAGATGCGGTATTCCGCGGGGACCTCGAAGTTCTGCAAGTCAGCCATTATGCCCTCCGCGTTCTTCGGGATATTGCGGGTGCCCGGAAGAACGTATTCTGTCATGGTCTCGTCCTTGTTCACTTGGGCCTGCTGCATGGTCATGCGCGCCATGGGGGCCATCATTGCATCGCTCTCCACAGCTTCATCCGCCATTGCCATCTCCATTTTCGCCATACCCATCATGGGGGCTGCCATGCCGGCGCCGAAGGCCATGGTGTTTCTGGCGGCCTTTCTTTCGACTATGACCTCCCTGATGTCCAGGTATACAGGGTCCAGCCGGGGCAGGCTGCCGCCAACGGCGGGGTTGCCCGTAAAGAGGCTCATGGAAACATCCTTCCAGTCCTCCGGGGTGTACTGATAGATATTAGCCCGGAACTTGATCTCCACCGGGTTTTCAGCGTCGGAGTGGATCTCGTACACAGGGTTCCAGTAGGCGGAGTTTTCGTAGTAGCGAAGCTCAAAGCTGTAGGTCCCGGCTTTGGGAGCGGTCACATCCACGGACATTACGGGACGGCGCTCCTGCCCCTGCAGTTCCCTGGCCTTTTTATCCAGTTTCTGATATTCCTTCTCCAGAGCCTTTATCTCCTGCTCCAGAGCCATGATGCGCTCCTCCAGCCTTTCTATGTAGTCCTGCATCTCCGAAAGAGACTGCTCGGTCCTGGTGCTGAAATCGCCGTTGTCCTTCCACAGCTTCAGCTGGAACTGCTTTGCCTCGATCCTCTTGGTGATCATGGCCATCTCATCCTGAAGCCTGCTGTATTCGCTGTCCTCTGAATCGTCCTGCTCGGGGACGTAGATCCGCATGTTGGAGCAGCTGAGGCCTCCGTTCGCGAAAAGTCTGGCGGTGTCGTTTCTTGCACTGCCAGTCAGGCCCTGTACCAGCAGGGTCTGGGTGCCCTCGGGAAGCTCCAGGCTGCCCTTTCGCAGGATCTCCGCACCTGTTCTGTAAAGACTGATCTTTTCTATACTCGTATTAAGGTTAATCATATCGATCCTCCTTTGCGTCGCTTGTTGTTTTTATTTTATCACAGATGAAGCCTTGTCGCTATTTTATTTGATACATTAGAAAAGCGTCAGAAGAATTAACAGAACATCGCTCTTTTTAATCTTGACAGGAGGAGTCAGGGGTGTTAGATTGAATTAACAGAACGATATTCTGTTTATCACAGCTGCCACAGCCGCAGCAGTAAAGAAAGGAGCAGCCTCATGAACAGCATTAAGAACATGTTCCCGGTGGGCTATGAAGCCTTCCACGAAAACGAAAGCTTCAACTTCCAGCTCAACCGTTTCTACTCCCAGGGTGTATTCAGAAAAGAGGAGCTGATGGATATAGGAAGGCAGATCGATGGCTTTGAAACGTGGATCTCGCTGTTTATAAAACTCGGGGAGGAGGCTGAGGCTGAAGCCGGAACAAATGAAGGGGAAGAAGCCCTGGCGCTTTTGCTTAGGGCTGCCACCTGCTTTCGCGCGGCCCAGTTCTACACCATAAGCGGAGAAAAGGATGCAGAGGGCAGGTCCCTCAAGCACGCGCTCTACGAGCGCTGCAGAGCCCTCTACGACGCATATTACGGCAGCTTCCAGGGGATAAGCTACGTTCAGATCCCCTTCAGCACCTATATGCTCCCTGTCTGGTATGCCAAAGCCGAAGAGCCCAGGGGCAATGTTCTGGTCTGCGGCGGCTACGACAGCATAGCCCAGGAATTCCTGGTGCTGCTGCTGTATTTACAGGAGCGGGGCTATAATGTATACTTTTTTGAAGGACCCGGGCAGGGCGAGGTGCTGATGCGCTATGACGCCCGCATGACCCCGGAGTGGGAGCACTGCACGGCGGCGGTGCTGGACCATTTCGGCCTTGACGATGTCACATTTATAGGGGTCTCCCTGGGCGGCTATCTGGCGCCGAGAGCGGCAGCCTGCGACAAACGCATCACCCGCCTGGTCATGTACGACCTGATCTACGACTTCTACGGCTCCATCATCGGCAAGATGGGAGAAAAGAAGGGCCGGTTCTTCGACTGGATGGTGAGTCATCCAAAGAACCTCCTGTGGCACTGGCTGGACAGGAAGCTGGAGGAAAACTATTTCACCAGATGGCTGCTGGGCCAGGGCTATGCCATCTACGAGAACGTTCACACCCCCTGCGAGTACTTTGAACACATAAAGAAATACAATACCCGGGAGATCTCCCCCCTGCTGACCCAGGACGTGCTGGTCTTGGCAGGTGAAAGCGATCTCTACACCAGGTTCTATAAGGAGCAGCTGGCGGCCCTGACTAACGCAAGGAGCGTCACCGGCAGGCTCTTCACGAAGGAGGAGCAGGCGGACCATCACTGCCAGATCGGAAATATGGGGCTGCTGCTCGAGACCATCAGCGGATGGATAGAGGAAAAGACAAATGGCCAGAAAAGCGGTGCTTAGCGGCGGAAAAAGAGACGAAATAATAGCAGCGGCTGCGGAGCTCTTTTTTGAAAAGGGCTACGAGGCCGTTTCTGTGCGCATGATACTTGACAAGGTGGGCGGAGAGACAGGCATGTTCTATCACTACTTCAGGTCCAAGGAGCAGCTCTTCGACCTGGCAGTGGAGCGATTTTTCAGGGATTTCAGTGAAAAATGCAGGGAAATGATATCCCGCTGCGAAAGGCCTGAGGACTTCATAGAGGTCTTCCTGCCCCTCTATGCGAAGGGTATGCAGCAGTTTGGAATGGTGAGAGGCAGTATGCACTGGTCGATCCAGTACGCCATGCACGCCCTTACGGTGGAATCCATGGTGCCTGCCGTGGCAGAAAGGCTTGCTGCCATAAGAAACGGGCAAACTCAGGAGCCGGGGCTCCCGGAGGGCATCCCTGACGACATTCTGGCAGCCCAGCTGGTCCAGGGGATCTCCGCCACCCTGCATTCAGAAAGCTTTGAAGCCATGAGCCCGGAGGAGCAAAAGGACTGCCTACGAAGCTACATACGCAGCGTACTTAAAGCCGAATAAAGCCTTCACAGGCTTGCCCTTCCCGCCATTAGCATATATAATACTTAAGGCCCCATACGGGCCGGAAGGGATAAGGGAATGGCAAAACCAAGTTTAAATCTGACTGACGAATCAAAGAGCCCGCTTCGGACTCTTTTTCTGCTGGCCTGGCCGGTATTTCTTGAACAGATATTCACCACACTGGTCGGCTACGCGGACACCGCCATGGTGGGCTCCTTAGGGGCCTCCGCCACGGCATCCGTATCCATAAGCCAGCCGGTGCTCATGATGATGAACGGCATAGTCATGTCCCTTGGCGTGGGCATCACCACCCTTGTGGCAAGGGCTGTGGGAGCAGGCAATCCCGAGCTCGTTAAAAAGCTTATGCATCACGCCATCATGGCGCTGGTGCTTATAGGCTATCCCATAAATGCCCTGGCTCTTGGCATGCATAAGCTCATCCCCGCATGGATGGGGGCTGAAGCAGATGTTCTTGAGCTGGCCTCAGCCTACAACGAGGTGGTCTGCATAGGCCGCTTTTTCATGGTCACGGCCCTGGTGCTGAATTCAGCCTTCAGGGGCTATGGCGATACCAAGACGCCCATGATAGGCAACGTGATGATGAACATCATCAATGTTATCTTCAATTTCCTTCTGATCTACCCTGAAAGGGATATTTATCTTTTCGGAAGCGAAAAGCCCCTCCACATGTGGGGCGCAGGCCTTGGCGTGGTAGGCGCCGCCATCGCCACAGCCATAGGCATGGTGGTATCAGGGCTCTTCGTCCTGTGGGTGGCCTTCCTTAAGAAGGACCCCTACCGCGTAGACATACATACGGGCTGGAGGCTGGACTGGGAGCTTATAAAGCAGATCTTTACCATAAGCATTCCCGCCATGCTGGAGAGGATATTCATGTCCTCCTCAGGCGTTATCACAAGCCGCAGCATAGCAAGCCTTGGCACCGTGACCCTGGCCTCCAACAGCCTCTGTCTGACGGCGGAATCCATGAGCTTCATGCCCGCCTTCGCCTTCCAGACGGCCATAACAACCCTGGTGGGCCAGTCTCTGGGCGCAAAGAAACCGGAGCTGGCGGAAAAATTCGTAAGGACCACCCTTCTGGCAGGCACCATTACCATGCTGTTCACAGGAGCCGGGCTCTACTTCTTTGCTGAGCCCATCATCAGCATCTTTACCCCCGATGCCGCCGTAATCGACCTGGCCTCCCGCTGCCTCAGGATAACAGCCTTCATGCAGGTGCCCCAGGTCCTTTCCTGGAGCCTTGCGGGCGTTCTCAGAGGCGCAGGAGACACCAAGGTGAATTTCTACATCTCCGCAGGCACTAACTGGCTGGTCCGCACTCTGTGGTGCGTGCTGCTTATCAGGGTCTTCGGCAAGGGCCTTATAGAGGTGGAATACGTCATTTTCATGGAAGGCTTCATCCGCATGCTGCTGCTTGCATGGCGCTACAAGACTGGAAAATGGAAGACCATAATGAAGGACTAAAGGAGCGTTCCAACGCCCCATTAAGACCGCTGCATAGAAACATAAAAAGGACTGTCTGCGCTTCTGCAGACAGTCCTCTTAAATTGTAATTGTCTTTATGGGGCGGCCTCTGTCCGGCCTGCATTAAGTTCATGCTAACATAGACCAGTGCCTGAGAATGCGGTATCTCGTAGTGGGCCTCTTGGTCCATGTCGCCTGTGGGCTCACTGATGC
>JAEEPD010000218.1 GCA_016284575.1 Bacillota bacterium
AGCCCACCCATGTGTATGTGACCGCAGGCATCATGGCGGCTGTCATAGTTCTGGCGGTGGCCTGGGCCCTCATAGTAAAATACAGAAGATCAAAGTGGTACTGATGGAGCCGCAAAGGGGCTGCTCCAAAGGACCCCGATAAAAAAATGTTTAAGTGGAAATTCATTAAGTTAACATCATTTCAGATAATACTCGCAGGCTTTCTGGTTCTGATACTTACGGGAACGCTGCTTCTGAGCCTTCCCATAGCCTCGGCAGAGCGGGTCTGGACGCCGTTTCCAAGCGCCTTCTTCACCGCTGCCTCCGCCTCCTGCGTAACAGGCCTCGTGGTCAGGGACACCGCCACCTACTGGTCGGTCTTCGGCAAGTGCGTCATCATCTGCCTCATACAGATCGGCGGTCTGGGGGTCATAACCATGTCCACAATCATCACTCTGCTGATGGGACGGAGGATAAGCCTTTTCCAGCGCAGCATGCTGCGGGATTCCATCTCTGCAGACCAGCTTGGCGGCATAGTAAGGCTCACCCGCTTCATAGTAAAGGGCACGATAATTTTTGAGCTGAGCGGCGCAGTGCTGCTCTATCCCGTGTTCCTTAAGGAATTCGGGCCCTTTAAGGGGGCTCTGCTGTCGCTGTTTCATTCCATCTCGGCCTTCTGCAACGCCGGCTTCGATCTGATGGGTGAAAGGGCGGCCTTCAGCTCCTTTACAACCCTGCCGGACAATGTGCTTCTGAACATAGTGTTCATGCTGCTGATAGTCATCGGCGGCCTGGGCTTCCTCACCTGGGAGGACATAAAGACCAACAGGCAACACTTCAGAAAATACAGGCTTCAGAGCCGCATGATACTGGCTGTGACGGGTCTTCTGATCTTCCTGCCGGCCCTGTGGTTCTTTATCTTCGAGTTTTCCGGCTTGCCTCTAAAGCAGCGCATTCTGTACTCCATGTTCCAGTCGGTGACCACAAGGACCGCAGGCTTCAACACCTATGACCAGGCGGCTTTAAGCTCCAACGGACTGCTGCTGACCATCTGCCTGATGCTGGTGGGCGGCGCCCCCGGCTCCACCGCAGGCGGCATGAAGATAACCACCCTGGCGGTGCTGCTGATATCCGCAGGCTCGGTATTCAAGAGGAGTCCGGATGTGAACTTCATGGGAAGGCGCATTCCCGCCTACACCGTGCGCAGCGCCTCTGGCATACTCACCCTGTATCTGGGGCTGTTCATCAGCGCGGGATGCCTGATCGCCCAGATCGAGGGCCTGCCCCTGGGCTTCTGCCTCTACGAGACGGCCTCTGCCGTGGGCACTGTAGGCCTCACCACAGGCATCACCCCGGGCCTTGGCACCGCCTCCATGATGATACTGGCCCTTCTTATGGTCATCGGCCGCGTGGGCGGTCTCACAATGATATTCGCGGCAGTTCCCAATGCCGGAAGAGATATGGTAAGGCTCCCTGAGGAGCAGATAAATGTTGGTTAACAACAGGAGAAGCAGATGAAAAGCATTTTGATAATAGGTCTTGGCAGATTCGGCCGCCACACGGCGGAAAAGCTCAGCGAGCTGGGGCATCAGGTCCTGGCCGTGGACGTGAGCGAGGAGAAGGTGAACGAATCCATGTCCTATGTGACCGACGCCATGATAGGCGATGCCACCAAGCCGGAGTTTCTTCGCTCCCTTGGGGTGAGCAACTTCGACGTTTGCATAGTGGCCATAGGAGACGACTTCCAGAGCTCGCTGGAGATAACCTCCCAGCTTAAGGAGATGGGAGCCTCCTGCGTGGTCTCAAGGGCCTCCAACGGCATCCACGAGAAGTTCCTCCGCCGCAACGGCGCCGACGACGTCATCTATCCCGAGAAGCAGCTGGCGGAGCAGGTGGCCATACGCTACAGCTCCGAGTACATACTGGACTATCTGCCTGTGGGCAACAATTTCGCGGTCTACGAGATCGTGGTGCCCCAGGACTGGGTGGGCCACAGCCTGGCGCAGCTGGATATGCGCCGTCACTATCACCTTAACGTGGTGGGCATCAAGAGCGCCCAGTCCATGATAGTGGAGATAGATCCGGACATGCTGCTCAGGGAGGACCAGACCCTGCTGGTCATGAGCGATGAGCGCAGCATACAGCGCTTTGTCGCAGCCAAGGACAGATAAAAAAGCACATTCATATATAAAACTGGAGGTGAGCTTATGGAATTTGAGATCACAAAGCTTTACGAGGATACCTGGGCCGTCGAGGACGGCGGGGTGCGGTTTTTCGTGATCGCGGGAAGCCGCAAGGCTCTGGTGGTGGATACGGGCTTTGGCGATATGGACGTGGTGGCTGCCGCAAGGACCATCACGGACCTTCCGCTGATGCTGCTCAACACCCACGCGGACGGTGACCACATCGGAGGCAACGCAGCCTTCGACTGGGCCTACATGCACCCGTCGGAGGGCATCGTCTACCACAATATTTCAAAAAACAGCGGCAAGACCGTTCCCGTCTGGGAGGGCGAGATCATCGACCTGGGCTGGAGGCAGCTGGAGATAGTTCATCTTCCCGGTCACACTCCAGGCAGCATCACCGTGCTGGACAGGACCTGCAAGGCTCTGATCGGCGGCGACTCCATACAGGAGAACGGACGCATATACATGTTCGGCGTGCACAGGGATATGGAGGCTTACATTGCAAGCCTCAGAAGGCTCATGGACCGCTCCGAGGACTTCGACTTCATTTATCCCTCCCATGCCAAGCTCTGCGTGGATAAGTCCATCGTGCCAAAGCTCATCGACGGCGCTGTCTCCGTACTGGCAGGCCAGGTGGAGGGCCGGGAGGAGGAGGTCCACGGAAAAAGGATCGCAGCCTACGATATCGGCGTCGACGTGTTCCTCTGCCCGCCGAAGGCATAGCTCAGTATTACTGAAGGGAAACAGGATCGGGAGAAAGGAAGGATCTATGAAAGTTTTATTTGTCGGAAACAGTCACACCTTTTTCAATGACATGCCCCAGACCTTCGCGGATATGGTGGAGGCGGCAACGGGAAGCAGGCCGGAGGCTGTAATGCTGGCTTACGGCGGGCGCTCTCTTATCTGGCATTCCCAGGAGTATTTTGCGCTTCGCTACAATCTGATGTACGGAGACTACGACTACTGCGTTATCCAGCAGCAGGCCCACCCCTTCCCGGGCATAGAGGAGACCAGGACAGGTCTTAAGCCCATGGTGGAGATCTGCAGGGCTGCAGGCGTGCGACCCCTGCTCTACATGCCCTGGGCGGAGAAGCGTTTCCCGGAGAATCAGGTCAAGATAACTGACTGCATGGAGCAGCTGGGCAGGGAGTTCGATATTGAGGTGGCTCCCGTGGGCCTTGTCTGGAAGGAAATGCTGGCGACCCATCCCGAGATCGACCTTTTCTGGAAGGACGGCGAGCACGCAGGTCCCGTGGGCGATTATCTTATAGCCCAGGTCCTGGCCATGTGCATCCTTAAAAAGACCGAGTTCGCCTATCCCGCGAAAATGAGGGACTTCTTCCAGGGTCTTGAGATCGACCGCAGCAATCTGAGGCTGATCGAGGACGCCGAAAAGGTCCCGGTGGACATAGACGATGAGACCGTCTCCGCCATAGCCCAGACCGCCGCCAGAGTGCTGGAGAGTATGTAAGATTGGGCCAAGTATTGGATAAAACCTGTTGATAAAACCGCTGAGAACGTTGAAGATAAACGTTTTCAGCGGTTTTTGGGATGACAGTGTGACAAGAGGGCTTGTTTGAGGGGTTTCTGTCAACATCAGGAGTATTCTGCGATTAAAACGTGACAATATAGCCGAAAAGAAGCCATTTTGACAACGAACAAGGGATGCTCGATATCCGGCTTAATGAGCCACCGGTGTAAAATGCCCGAAATGAACTGTTTTTCATACATTTATTGTATATGAATTAAATTCACATACAAAATAACCCTAAAATTTAAGAGGCTTCAACCGAGAGCGTACTGTCAATGTTGACGAAAACACCGAATTAAAAGCATCTTGTCACAAATCCGCTGAGCCTTACAAAACAAAGCATATAGTGACGCTGTAGTTGGTTCTGTGTGACATTGACTGTGACATTTAGAAACGTCCCCAGCGTCACACTATCCTCTACCATACGGAGGAGGAAAATATCAAACGCCGCCGGGAGCTCTACGAAGCCGAGGGCAGGGCCTATTATACGGGCAGCCTTTACGTGCCTGAGGATCTGGAAACCATTGAATTGTAAGGGCTTAAGGTCTCACGGCTAAGATGTGCCGTACCATGTCCGGCACCCACAAAATCATTCAACGGATAAATTACAGAGCCTTTATTCTGCGTTTTCAGCAGAATAGGGGCTCTGTGTTTGCCTCTTTTGCCATTTATCCTGCGGCTCCTTTGCCGTACACTATGTGTGTAATCAAAAGGGAGCTGCAGAGAATAGGCTCTGCGGCTTGTTCGAAAGGGGGAAAATACGATGATGATCCTGTTCTTCATACTGATGATGGCTATGGCCGCCAGACTGTTCGGCTTTGCTGTCCGCATGTCCTGGGGCCTCATCAGAATATTCTTTACGATATTCTTCCTGCCTGTCATCATTTTTGCGGGTCTCCTCGGAGGCATACTGAGGCTGGCTCTCCCCGCGCTGGTGATCTACGCGGTCATTTCCGCGCTGGCTCCCCGCTATAACAGAGAGCAGTAACGACGCAGGGGACGGTTCCTTTGAATGACATCGGGACCGTCCCTTTTGTAATCCTTCATGTAAATGCACTTGCTGTCAGCATGCAAAAACGTGACAAAGAGAACCGTCCCCATTGTCACATTTTCCTTGACACTGCATGGTTTTATGAGTTATATTTATCTGTAATTTCACAGGCCTTTCGGGAGGAGTAGTCCTTAAAAGCGTCACTACAGAGAAGAAGTCTTAGGCTGAGAGCTTCAGGTGGCAGCGGAGGATGAAGGTTGCCCGAAGCACAAGGCAATCCAATGAGAGCCTGCATCCTTCTGAGTGCAGGAACAAAGGTGGTACCGCGGAAACATCCGTCCTTTGGCATTTGCTGAAGGACGGTTTTTAAATGGCGAGAGGCTGTCCCAAAGCCATCCGGTCTCGCCACGATCGAAAGGATAAAACCATGGAAAACAATCTTCCCAAGAATTACGCTCCCAAGGACTTCGAGGACCGCATCTACGAAGCCTGGGAAAAGAGCGGCGCATTCACGCCCACCATCGACAAGAGCAAAAAGCCCTTCACCGTAATGATGCCGCCCCCCAACATCACCGGCCAGCTCCACATGGGCCACGCCCTGGACCAGTCCCTGCAGGATGTACTGATCCGATTCAAGCGCATGCAGGGCTACTGCACCCTCTGGCTGCCCGGAACGGACCACGCCTCCATCGCAACGGAGGTAAAGGTCGTTGAGAAGATCAAAAAGGAAGAGGGCAAGACCAAGGAGGAGCTGGGCCGCGAGGAGTTCCTGAAGAGGGCCTGGGCCTGGAAGGACCAGTACGGCGGCCGCATAGACCAGCAGGTAAGAAAGCTGGGCAGCTCCTGCGACTGGAGCCGCGAGCGCTTCACCATGGACGAGGGCTGCAACAGAGCCGTTGTGGAGCATTTCTGCAGGCTCTACGAAAAGGGACTTATCTACAAGGGCAAGAGGCTCATCAACTGGTGTCCGGTCTGCGGATCGGCTCTGTCCGACATCGAGGTAGAGCACGTGGACCACGAGGGCAGCTACTGGTACTTCCGCTATGACGGCAAGGACGGCGGCCCCTCCATCACTGTGGCCACATCCCGCCCCGAGACCATGTTCGGCGATACCGCCATCGCGGTAAATCCCGAGGATGAGCGCTACAAGGACATGATAGGCAAGACCGTTATCCTTCCCCTTGTGGGCCGCGAGCTCCCGGTCATCGCAGACCCCTATCCTGATCCCACCAAGGGCACCGGTGCTGTAAAGATCACCCCGGCAGCTGACCCCAACGACTTTGAGGTCGGTCAGCGCCACGGCCTTGAAATGATACAGCCCATCGACGAGCAGGCTAAGATGACCGCCGCCGCAGGCAAGTATCAGGGCATGGACCGCTACGAGTGCCGCAAGGCCTGGGTTGCGGATCTTGAGGCTGCAGGCCATCTGGTGAAGACCGAAAAGATGACCATCCCCGCAGGCGAGTGCTACCGCTGCCACAACGTGGTGGAGCCCCTGATCTCCGAGCAGTGGTTCGTAAAGATGAACCCCATCGCAGAGCCCGCCCTTGAGATCGCAAGGACCAAGGAGCTGAA
>JAEEPD010000219.1 GCA_016284575.1 Bacillota bacterium
GGGCGTAATAGAAGGCACCTTCTACGATCCAATAACCGGTGAGAGGCGTTTTGCTCCGGAAAAGAATCTGTCCTATGCGGCATTTTCCACAATAATGCTCCGTGCTGCCTTCCCCGATGAGCTTGAGACGGCAGAGCGCAGCTATGCCGACTGGGTAATGGCCGCGGGAAGCGCCGCCGGAAAGGCAGGTTTACTTGACAAGGGAATGAGCCGGGATCAGCTGAGCTCTTCCATGCCCAGATATGAAATGGCCAAGCTTCTTGTCAAGGTGCTGAATGCCTTTGGAGAAGCATCGCCCTCGCTGTTCGACATTGAAGGCATAATCGAACGTATCCCCGATGGAAAAAAGATCCCTGATGCATATAGGGACTATGTGGCAATCTGCTACGATCTCGGTCTCATAAACGGAGGCAGCGATGGCTCCTTCAATGGATCACGCTATATGACAAGGGCTCAGGCGGCTGCTGTCTATAACAGGTATGAGCAGCTGCAGCAGAAGATAGCGCAAGGTGCAGAGATAGTTAAAACCCCATCTCTTGCTGCTCAGAAGAAGGCGGAAAGGCTGAATGTCATCGATTCCCTTCTTAGCAATAATGCCATGCTCAAGGCTGAAAGGGTCGAGCCGCCAGAGGATTATAAGTCCTACTGTGCGCTGTACAACATCCGCTACCGCTCCGACAGCTGCGAGGTCGTTGGCATGCTTGCTCTGCCTCTGTGGTACGCGGATAACTGCGATACCGAGGCTATGGATCCGCTTCCGGGCATGGTCTACTGCAGGGGCGGAAACAGAGATTTCGGCATGCTTGAGCCCTGGGAGGTCTGCTGGTACGCTTATCATGGCTATGCCGTCTTCGGCAGCCAGTACAGAGGAAATGCAGGCGGAACCGGAAGAGAAGATTTTGGCGGAAACGATGTTCACGATGTGACGAATCTTATAGATATCGCCGTTCATATGCCCTTCGTAAAGAGCGACCAGGTCTATCTCTGGGGCATTTCAAGGGGCGGAATGATGGCATACAGGGCCATACAGGAAAAGCCCGGAAGAATAAGGGCTGCCGTGATCAATTCGGGCATGGCGGATTGCTATGTTTAATATAACCGCGACAAGAGCATGGCCCAGGTCTATATAGATCTTGTGGGCGGCGGTCCGGATAAATATCCAAAGGAATTTGACCGGAGGTCCGCCACTAAATTTGCCGCCGATCTGAATGTTCCCATGTTTATAGGGCAGGGCACCGACGACTGGCGCGTGGTTCCGCTGCAGGTGGAGAATCTGGAAAAGGCTCTGAAGGCTGCCGGAAAAAAGGCCGGAACGGACTACACTATAAAGTGGTACGAGGGCGGTACTCACTGCCTTTATGAGACCAGCTTTGAAAGTGATGCCATGAGCTGGCTTGACAAATATCCCATCAATTAAGGAGAAGAAATGGCTGAAAATAAACGAATGATGCGTAATCTGAACGAGGGCAGTGTGGGCAAGGTGCTTGTGAGCTTTGCCATGCCTTTGTTTCTTTCAAATCTGCTGCAGGCAGTTTACAACATCGTGGATATGGTCGTGGCAGGCCAGGTGCTCGGCAGCTCCGGCATGTCCGGCGTTTCCATAGGCGGCGACGTCCTTCACCTCCTTACCTTCATCGCCATGGGCTTTTCGGGCGCCGGACAGGTGGTAATCTCCCAGTACGTGGGAGCCGGCCTCAGAGATAAAATAAAAAAGACCATAGGAACACTTTTCACCTTCCTTTTCCTGGTCTCCGTCGGCCTTATGCTTCTTACCTTCATCTTCAGAAACCAGCTGCTGGCCTTCCTCAAGACCCCGGATGAATCCTATCAGGCAGCTATGGACTATACCATGGTCTGCGCATCCGGTCTCGTATTCATCTACGGCTACAATGTGGTTTCCGCCATATTAAGAGGTATGGGAGATTCCAGGCGCCCCTTCGTATTCATCTCAATTGCAGCCATACTTAACACCATACTCGACATCCTTTTTGTGAAATACATGGGAATGGGCACCATGGGTGCTGCTCTTGCAACAGTCATAGGACAGGCCGTAAGCTTCATCGCTTCCCTGATCTATCTATACAAAAACAAAGAGCAGTTCGGATTTGATTTCAGATTCTCCAGCTTCAGGATAGATGCGGAGGTATTCAGGCCTCTGTTCAAGCTTGGCATACCCATGACCATTCAGAGCGCAGCCGTAATGTTCTCCAAGCTTTTTGTTGTGCGCTGGGTCAATTCCTTCGGTGTGAACTATTCCGCCATGACCGGCGCCGCAAACAAGATAAAGATGGCCATGATGCTTGGCTCCAACGCGTTTATGACAGCCGCCTCCACCATGATGGGACAGGCTATAGGAGCGGAAAACTACGACAGAGTAAAGAAGATCTTCTGGACCGCCACCACCATCATTTCAAGCATAGGCGTGGTCCTTGGCTCACTGATCTTCCTCTTCCCGGATGTGGCAGTGGGGCTCTTCACTCAGGATCCTGCGGTGCTCAGCCTGGCTCATGTATGGGCTCCCATAATTCTGGTGGACGCTGTGGGCATGATACTCAGAGCTCCCAGCTTCGCCCTCATAAATGGCTCCGGCAATTCCAGACTCAACCTTATGGTGGCTCTATTTGACGGAATAATCGCAAGGCTGAGCTTTGCCTATGTTTTGGGCTTTACCATGGGTCTGGGTTGCTTTGGCGTGTGGCTTGGAGATGCTCTGGCAGGCTTTGTACCAGGCCTTATCGGTTATCCCTACTTCTTCTCCGGAAGATGGAGAACAAGAGAACACCTTCTTGGCAAAATGAAATAAAACACAAGTATTTGTGTTTTTTAGATTCAAACATCAGCATATATGGTATTGACCCTTAATTGAAATCATGGTACCATTACAAGGAATATGATTTTGAGGCGTATTGATAATGTCTGAAACCGGTAAAGAACAACTGAGATATTTACCTAAGGTGGATCAGGTCCTGGCAAGACCTGAGTTTTCTGCTGCAATGGAGGAGCATGCCAGAGAGACTGTAGTCGAAGCTGTGCGCGCCGCCATCGCGGACATGAGAAATGCAATACTCAATGGCAAGAGCATCAATGTCAACGAGGATACAGCAGTTAACATTGCGCTGTACAAGCTTGAAAAGAGCGAGGTCAGGAGCCTCCGCCGCGTAATTAACGGCACCGGCATAGTGCTCCACACAAACCTGGGCAGGGCAAGGCTTCCCAAGAGCGTTGCCGAGGCTGTCAGCTCCATCGCCTCCGGCTATTCCACGCTGGAATACGATGTGGAGAAGGGCGCAAGGGGCAGCAGACATGACCATGTCAACAGGCTCATCTCCAAGGTCACCGGCGCAGAGGATGCAATAGCCATCAACAACAATGCCGCAGCCACGCTCATAGTCCTTATGGCTCTTGCGCACAGGAAGGAAGTCGTGGTTTCAAGAGGCGAGCTGGTGGAGATAGGCGGAGCCTTCAGAGTGCCCGACATCATGAAGGTGGGTGGCACTATTCTTAAGGAAGTCGGTACCACTAACAAGACCCATCTTTACGATTACGAAAAGGCCATCGGCGAGAATACCGCAGCCATAATGAAGGTCCACACCAGCAATTACAGGATACTGGGCTTCACGGAGGACGTTCCAGCAGAGGAGCTGGCAAAGCTGGCCCATGCAAACGGACTTCCAATGATCTACGACCTTGGCAGCGGCCTTATCGTTGACCTGCAGTCCTACGGACTTGACGAACCTACTGTAGGTTCAGCCTTCAGGGCAGGGGCAGATCTTGCTCTGTTCTCCGGAGACAAGCTTCTCGGCGGTCCTCAGGCAGGCATAATCGCAGGCAAAAAGGAATATATAGACATTATCAAGAAGCACCCTCTGGCCAGAGCTATGCGTCTTGACAAGATGACCCTCTGCGCTCTGGAGGAGACCTTCAGGCTTTACGAGGATATCGAGCATGCCAAAAAGGAGATCCCTGTTCTCAGCATGATCACCAGGCCTGCAGCTGAGGTCAAGAACAAGGCTGCGATCTTCGGTTCAAGGCTCAGAAATGTAGGCATTGCCGCTGACATATCTATAATGCAGGGCGTAGGAAGGGTAGGCGGCGGATCCGCACCAATGCTGGATCTGGAGACCTGGGCAGTTGCCATAGTTCCCCGCAGCATGAGCGTTGACAAGCTGGCTGAGTCCCTCAGACACTGGGTGGTGCCCATCATATCCCACGTTCAGAACGACTGCCTGCTTCTGGACATGCGCACAATAGCAGACGACGAATTGGATGTTACTGCAAAAGCCCTTATTGACATTTTGGTTTAAATGTTTATAATAGAACAGCGTGTTTATCACAATGTTTCGGGAGTATATGGGTGCTGGTGTGCCCCGCGGTCTTCAAAACCGTTGTGAGGGGTTAGGAGCCTCTCGGGTGAGTTCAATTCTTACATGCTTCCGCCAGATAAGGTGCTTTTGCATTATGCAAAGGCACCTGTTTTTTATGGGGTCATGCCCCGGAAAAGGATAAAAATGAGTTACGTAATCGTTGGAACAGCAGGACATGTGGACCACGGAAAAACTTGTCTCATAAGAGCGCTGACAGGAAAGAATACCGACAGGCTCAAGGAGGAGCAGCAGCGGGGCATAACCATAGAGCTGGGCTTTGCGGACATGACGGCCCCCGATGGGACTGACATAGGCATAATCGATGTTCCCGGGCACGAAAAGTTCATAAAAAACATGCTGGCAGGCATCGGCGGCATAGATGTGGTGCTTTTAGTGGTGGCTGCTGACGAGGGCGTCATGCCTCAGACAGTGGAGCATCTTGATATTATGCGACTCCTTAACATAAAGCGGGGTATTATAGTCATAACCAAGGCAGATCTGGTGGAGCCGGACTGGATCGAAATGATAGAAGGGGATATCCGCGAGGCCTGCAGGGGCTGCTTCCTGGAAAACGCCCCGGCCATCGCCGTCTCCTCAGAGACCGGTCAGGGTATAGAAGAGCTCAAGACCATGCTTTTTGACATGATAAAGCAGGTGGAGCCCAAGAACAATAATCCATCTCTTCTGCGCATTCCCATGGACAGAGTATTTACTATCTCTGGCTTTGGTACTGTCATTACAGGGACCCTTATGCAGGGCACCATAAGGACAGGCCAGGAGGTGATCATATATCCCGAGGGTATCAGCGCCAGGGTCCGCAACGTTCAGGTCCACAACCAGATGGTGGATGCGGCATTCGCAGGCCAGCGCACAGCCGTCAACCTTACAGGCATCAAAAAAGAGGACATAAACAGGGGCGACGTGCTGGCGGCGCCCGGCAGCATCACTCCTTCCAGGCGCCTGGATGTAAAGCTTTCCATGCTGAGCGATTCAAAGCGCAGCATCAGCAGCGGCGATACACTGCACTTTTACTATGGAGCCCGCGAGACCCTCTGCAAGATAACACTGCTGGATAAGGATATCCTTACGGCAGGGGAGGACTGCTATGCCCAGATATATTTCCCCGATGGAGATGAAGCCCTGAAGCAGGATGATCTTTTCGTTGTCAGATTCTTCTCTCCCGTGGAGACCATAGGCGGCGGCAAGGTGCTGGATGCTGATGCTCCCAGACATAAGAGACTGGATGAAAAGGTGATCGAAGCCTTAAGAGTAAGGGAATCCGGTGACGACACCGCTGTGCTGGAGCAGGCTCTGAAGGACAACAGCAGGTCCTTCATGAACTATGAGGCCCTGGCCAAGCAGCTGGGAACAAGCCCCGAGGATGCTCTTGCAAAGCTTCAGCACCTTGAGGCTCAGTCCAAGGCATTTAAGCTTAGCGACAAGGTTTACATCAGTTTAGATTATGTTAAGCTTTCGGAAGAGACGGCTCTTAAGATACTGAGAGAGTTCCATTCAAAGAATCCGCTTACTCCCGGAATGGCCAAGGAGGAGTTCAGAAGCCGCTTTGTTTCTGCTATGAAGATAGCAGATCCAAGGAATGCCGACGCTGTGCTGCAGCTCATTGCAGGCCTCGGGAATATAGTCATAGGAGAAAATTCCGCAAGAGCCTCGGAGTTCGAGGTCAAATATACTAAGGCCCAGCGGTCAGTGCTTGACCAGATAAAGAGGGCATATAAGGAGGCTGGCCTGGAGGCGCCGGAAACTGACGCTGTCCTGGCATCCTTTAAGGACAAGACAGAGGCCAGACAGCTTCTCATGGGCCTTCTTTCCGCAGGTGAGCTTGTTCGTCTGTCACAGACCAACCTGATCGATGCCGAAGCCCTGAACAGGGCAGTGGAGCTGGTCCGCAGTCTTCTGGAAAGGAATGGATCCTTTACGATCGCAGAGTTCAGGGATGCCATTGGGACCTCGAGGAAATTCGCTCTTCTGATCCTTGGCTGGTGCGACGCAAGGCGCATCACAAAGCTGGTGGATGACAAGCGGATAGCCTTCTGATTATACCTATGTAAATTTATTTATAACTAAATAAGTTTATTTAGATTGACGGCTTTTATCAAAGTATGTTAAAATCTTAGCGAATTTATAGAAATATCGAATGATGGATGCGGGAGAGCGATTTGGTTCGCACCGAAGGAATAAATCTGTTTGAAGCCTTAAAAAACAGATGAATCTCTCAGGTACCGGGACCGTATCCGGACGATACTCTGGAAAGCAAAACGCACCGACGGGGCAATTTCTCTCGAAAGAAACTCTCAGGTTATGAACAGAGCAGGGAAAGGCTCCTTTTCCCGCTCTTTTTTTGCGAATATGCTTTTAATAACAAACAATCCCGATGTACGGGATGCATTTACAGATAAGCATGGAATAACTCTGCGCTTTATAGAGGGAAGCTATCGGGACGTTCTGGTGGCCGCCAGAGACCTGATACACAGCGGTTCAAAGCTTCTTACCCATCCTCTGATGGGCAGCCTTAAACCCAATGAGACCCCCTACAGAAGCGTTGCTTTGGCTGTTATGGAAGGTCCTATGGACATGGACAGCCTGATGCTCATAGAAAGGAGCATCGAAACCTTTGATAAGTTTGCTGCAGTTACAAGACCGGACAGGGGCGTAAACACTCCTGAAAGGATGCTGGCAGATTTCAGACTTATAGATCTAAGTTTAATTAGCAGTGCCTTGGACCACTAAGGCACAAAATTGACGAAAAAGGAGGAATGTCAAGCTATGAAACTCGAATTGGGTTACATCTACATTAAGGATGTCCAGTTTGGCGCCAAGTCCGAAGTCAAGGATGGTACTCTTTATGTAAACAAAGAGGAGATCCAGAAGCTCGTACTTGAAGACGAAAACCTGGTAAGCTGCGATGTGGATCTCGCAAGACCCGGCGAATCAGTAAGAATTACTCCCGTTAAGGACGTTATCGAGCCCCGTGTTAAGGTTGAAGGCCGCGGCGGAGTATTCCCCGGCTGGATGCACAAGGTTGACACCGTAGGCGAAGGCAAGACCAACGTTCTGAAGGGTGCAGCTGTTGTTACAGCAGGAAAGGTCGTAGGTTTCCAGGAGGGAATCATCGACATGAGCGGTGAGGGCGCTAAGTACACACCGTTCTCCAAGACCAACAATGTTGTTCTTGTTATCAATCCTATCGACAACCTGGAAGCTCACGACTACGAGCACTCCCTGAGAGTTGCAGGCCTTAAGGTCGCAACCTATCTGGGCGAGCTTGCAAGAAACCTTACTCCTGACGAAGTAAAGGTTTACGAGCACGAAGGCGTTCTTGAAGGCTACAAGAAGTATCCCGATCTGCCCAGAGTAGCATATGTTCTGATGCTGCAGTCCCAGGGTCTTCTCCACGATACCTATGTATACGGCGTAGACGCTAAGCAGTCCCTGACCACAATGATCAACCCCACCGAGCTCTTCGATGGCGCTATCGTTTCCGGTAACTGCGTATCCGCTTGCGACAAGAACCCCACATACATCCACGAGAACAACCCCGTAGTTGAGGAACTCTTTGCTCAGCACGGCAAGAAGCTGAACTTCGTAGGCGTTATCATCACCAATGAGAACGTTTACCTGGCAGACAAGATGAGGTCTTCCGACTGGTCCGCCAAGCTCTGCAAGTTCCTGAACCTGGACGGAGCTATCGTATCCCAGGAAGGCTTCGGCAACCCCGATACCGACCTTATCATGAACTGCAAGAAGATCGAAGCTGAGGGCGTTAAGACCGTCATCATCACCGATGAATATGCAGGCCAGGATGGTTCTTCCCAGTCTCTGGCAGACGCTGATGTTGCTGCTAACGCAGTAGTTACCGGCGGCAATGCAAACGTTGTCATCCACCTGCCCAAGATGGACAAGGTAATCGGAACTCTCGACTACGTTGACATCATCGCAGGCGGCTGGTCCGGCTCACTGCAGCCCGACGGAAGCATCATCGCTGAGCTTCAGGTCATCACATCCGCTACCAACGAACAGGGCTATAACTGCCTGAGTGCCAGATAATAGGAGGGTTAAAAATGGCTTATAAAGTTGTTCATTATATTAACCAGTTCTATGCTGGTATCGGCGGCGAGGAATTCGCTACCACAGAGCCCGCAAAGATCGCAGGCGTAAAGGGCCCCGGTATGGCTCTTAATGCAGCTCTGAAGGCTGCCGGCGCTGAGATCGTCGCAACCGTTTACTGCGGAGACTCCTATTTTGCAGAGAATAACGAAGACGCTATCACCAGAGTTCTGGCTCTCATCAAGGAAGAGAACCCCGATCTGGTAATCTGCGGACCCGCTTTCAATGCCGGCCGTTACGGCGTAGCCTGCGGTCAGGTTGCTGCAGAAGTCAAGGAAAAGCTTGGTGTGCCCACCCTCACCGGTATGTACATCGAGAACCCCGGCGCTGACATGTACAAGTCCAAGACCATCATCATGGAGACCAAGAACAGCGCTGCAGGTATGAGAGACGCAGTTGCCAAGATGGCACCTGTTGCTATCAAGATGCTGAAGGGTGAAGAGCTCGGTTCTGCTAAGCAGGAAGGCTACATCCCCACCGGTATCAGAAAGAACCTCTTCGAGAATGAGAGAGGCGCTAAGAGAGCCGTTGACATGCTTATCAAGAAGCTGGCCGGCGAAGAGTTCGAGACCGAGTTCCCGATGCCCGAGTTCGACAGAGTAGCACCCAATCCCGCAGTTAAGGATCTGGCTCACGCTACCATCGCTCTCTGCACATCCGGCGGTATCGTACCCAAGGGCAACCCCGATCACATCGAGTCCTCCTCCGCTTCCCACTATGGAAAGTACAGCATTGCGGGCGTTAACGATCTGGATGCTGAGCACTGGCAGACCGCTCACGGCGGCTACGATCCCTCTTATGCAAATGCTGACGCAGACAGAGTACTGCCTGTTGACGTTATGAGAGAGTTCGAGAAGGAAGGCAAGATCGGCAAGCTCTATGACTTCTTCTACACCACAGTTGGTAACGGCACTGCCGTAAAGAACGCCAAGAAGTTCGCTGCTGAGTACGCTCAGGAACTGAAGGCTAACGGAGTTGACGCTGTTATCATGACCAGTACCTGAGGAACCTGCACACGTTGCGGCGCAACAATGGTAAAGGAAATCGAGAGAGCCGGAATCCCTGTAGTACATATGTGCACAGTAACTCCTATCTCCATGACAGTAGGCGCTAACAGAATCGTTCCTACTATCGCAATCCCGCATCCTCTTGGCAATCCTGCAAGGACTCCCGAAGAGGAAAAGGCTATCAGAAGAGGTCTGGTCGAGAAGGCTCTTAAGGCTCTCCAGACCGAGGTCGACGGACAGACCATTTTTGACTAAACTTTACAGACAATTCAGACTTTTAAAAAGTTCGTCAAAACATCACACAATTCTCACAGCCCAAGGTATAATATGACCTTGGGCTGGGAGTGTGAAGATCCCAGTCGGATCGGATAATTCTAAAGAAAATAACGAGGAAGAAATAATGGCAAAAGTTTATGACGTAATCATCATCGGAGCTGGCCCTGCAGGTCTTGCCGCCGGTCTCTATTCCGGAAGAGCAAAGATGGACACCCTGATCATCGAGAAGGAAAAGGACGGCGGACAGATCGTTATCACCGCTGAGATCGAAAACTATCCTGGCAGCCTTGCCGAGGAATCCGGTCCCTCTCTTATCGAGAGAATGAGCGCTCAGGCTGCCAAGTTCGGATGCGAGAGAGTATACGACACCGTAGTAGATCTGGAGCTCGAAGGACCCATCAAGACCATCAAGGGCAAGAAGGGTGAATATCAGGCAAAGGCCGTCATCCTGGCTCCCGGCGCTTCCCCCCAGCACATCGGCTGCCCGGGCGAAGCTGAATTCACAGGCAAGGGCGTTTCCTACTGCGCAACCTGCGATGCTGCATTCTATGAAGACTTCGAAGTATTCGTAGTAGGCGGCGGCGATTCCGCAGTTGAAGAGGCTCTGTACCTGACCAAGTTCGCAAGAAAGGTAACCATGATCGTCAGAAGGGACGTATTCAGAGCTGCAAAGTCCATTCAGGACAAGGCTTTCGCAAATCCCAAGCTGGACATCTGGTGGAACACCAGCATCGTTAATATCGAAGGCGACGGTCTTGTAAACAAGATGACCCTCATCGACAACAAGACCAAGGAAACAAGAGAATATTATGCTGACGAAGAGGACGGCATTTTCGGCATCTTCGTATTCATCGGCTTCGTTCCCGCAACCAAGTTCCTGGAGGGCAAGGTGGCAATGGACGAGAGAGGATACATCATTGCTGATGAGAACATGCATACTAATATCCCCGGCGTATTCGCTGCCGGTGACTGCCGTGTGAAGAGCCTCCGTCAGGTCGTGACCGCTGCTGCAGACGGCGCTATCGCCGCTGTACAGGCAGGCAACTATGTTGATGATCTGGCATAGTCCGGATTATATAAATCGGTTCTGAAAATTTTAAAATATTAAGAAGAAGGAGAAATTAAAGCCATGATTGACGTTGATAAGACAACATTTGAAGCAGAAGTACTTCAGGCTGAAGGCTATGTATTCGTAGACTTCTACGGAGACGGCTGCATTCCCTGCGCAGCTCTTATGCCCCACATCCACGAGATGGCTGAAGAGCTTGAACCCAAGGGAACAATGAAGTTCTGCTCCCTGAACACCACCAAGGCAAGAAGACTTGCCATTGGCCAGAAGGTTCTCGGTCTGCCCACCATGTACATCTACAAGGACGGCGAAAAGATCGATGAGTGCCGCGGTGAAGAGCAGTGCACCATGGAAAACATCAGAGCCATGGTGGAGAAGTACATCTAAAACCGGTTCTCAGTGCGTTAGCATTGTGAATAAAAACTTAGCAAACTATAACAAGGAGGAATGTAAATGGCTATTTTACAAGGTAAAAAAGCGATTATCATCGGCGACCGCGATGGCATTCCAGGCGATGCAATTAAGGCATGCGCAGAAAGCGCTGGTGCTGATGTAGTATTCAGCTCCACTGAGTGCTTCGTCTGAACGGCTGCTGGCGCTATGGACCTGGAAAATCAGAAGAGAGTTCTTGAGTTTACAGAAGAGTACGGTAAGGATAATGTCGTAGTTATCCTGGGTGCTGCTGAGGGTGAGGCTGCAAGCCTTGCTGCAGAGACTGTAACTCTGGGCGATCCGACCTTTGCCGGTCCTTTAGCAGGAGTCTCGTTGGGACTCGCAGTATACCATGTTGTTGAGCCTGCAGTTAAGGAAGAATTCGATCCTGCGGTTTATGACGAACAGTGTGGTATGATGGAAATGGTTCTGGACGTTGATGATATCTGCAACGAAATGAACGCTATCCGTGAACAGGCAGCAGAAGTTTAATTGCTAAGTGTGAGGGGGGCGATCCTTTGGCTCGCTCCCCTTGACTGTGCTTAACGTGAAGCAATTATCACGAAAGGAAAATAATTAAATTATGAGCAACAGTGTAATCAAGGGAGCCGGATATATCCTGGTACACGTACCCGGAATGGTTATGGATCACGGCACCACTCAGACTACTGAAAAGGTAGTTAACCCCGACTCCGAATACCTGAAGGAAATGCCTTCTCATATGAGAAGCTATGAGCAGGCTCTTTCCTATGCACCTAACCAGACCTATATCGGAAACCTGTCCATCGAAGATCTGACTGCCATGGGAGATCCCTGGTACGAAGAGGGCAAGCAGGTAGAAGGCAAGAGATACGGCAAGTTCGGTGAGATCATGCCCGAGGCAGAATTCATCCTGATGCTGCAGATCTGCGACGCATTCGACCTGGTCCGTCTGGACAAGGATTTCGTAGCTGCAACCAGACCCGCTCTGGAGGCACACCCCCTGATGACCCCCGCAATCCTTGGACTTCTGAAGGAAGGCGTAGATCAGGACGATATAAACCATTATGTAAATGAAGAGCATGCTGAAGCCATTACACTTGACGGCAAGCTCGTAGGATATGTTAAGAGAGCCCATGACGTGGACGCAAACCTTTCCGCTCACGTTATGTTCGAGAACCTTGTAGCCAAGGCTTCCGGTGTGCTCTCCATTCTGCACCTGGTAAAGAATGCCGGCATTGACGCTTCCGAAGTTGATTACGTTATCGACTGCTGTGAAGAAGCTTGCGGCGACATGAACCAGAGAGGCGGCGGCAACTTCGCTAAGTCTGAAGCTGAGATCGCAGGCCTGAAGAATGCTACCGGTTCCGACGCAAGAGGTTTCTGCGCAGGTCCGGCTCACGCCATGGTAGAAGCAGCTGCACTGGTCAAGTCCGGCGCTTACAAGAATGTTATCGTTGTCGGCGGCGGCTGCACAGCTAAGCTGGGCATGAACGGCAAGGACCACGTAAAGAAGGGCCTGCCCATTCTGGAAGACTGCCTCGGCGGATTTGCTATTCTGGTATCCGAGAACGACGGTATCAACCCCGAGATCAATCTGGATGTACTCGGACGCCACACCGTTGGCACCGGCGCTGCTCCCCAGAACGTTATCCAGTCTCTTGTTACCGATCCTCTGGCTGCCAATGGCATGACCATCAAGGACGTTGACAAGTACTCCCCCGAAATGCAGAATCCGGACATCACCAAGCCCGCAGGCGCAGGTGACGTTCCTGAAGCAAACTACAAGATGATCGCAGCTCTGGGCGTTAAGCTTGGTCAGCTGCAGAGAACCGAGATCGCCAGCTTCGTAGCTGAGCACGGTCTTAAGGGCTATGCACCCACTCAGGGTCACATTCCCTCCGGCGTTCCCTACATCGGCTACGCAAGAGAGAGCATCCTGGAAGGCAAGACCAAGAACGCCATGATCATCGGCAAGGGCTCCCTGTTCCTTGGCCGTATGACCAATCTGTTCGACGGCGTTTCCTTCCTGATCCAGAAGAACACCGGCAAGGACGATGCACCTGTTGCAGCTGCAGGCTCCGGCAAGCAGCCCGTAATCGGCATCGCTGCTTCCGGCACCGAGCTGGGCAGAGAGAACCTGGAGAAGGCTGTAGCTCTTGCTGCAAAGAAGGGCGTTAAGGCAGTCATCATCGACGGCGAGGACTGCCTCTCCAAGATGGAAGAGATGCTGAAGGCCGGCGAGATCGACGCAGCAGTAGCTTCTCACTATCCGTTCCCCATCGGCGTTTCCACCGTCGGCAGAGTAGTTACTCCCGCTGAGGGCAAGGAAATGTTCCTGGCCAACACCACAGGCACCAGCTCCACTGACAGAGTTGCCGCAATGGTTCTGAATACTGTTGCAGGCATAATCGCTGCAAAGGCCTGCGGCAATGATAAGCCCACCGTTGGTATCGCCAATGTTGACGGCGCACGTCAGGCTGAGATCGCTCTGAACAAGCTGTCCGAGGGCGGCTACAAGATCAACTTCGCTGAAAGCTCCAGAGCGGATGGCGGCGCAGTCATGAGAGGCAACGACCTGCTTAAGGGCAGCGCAGACATCATGGTCATCGATTCCCTGACCGGTAACCTGATGATGAAGATGTTCTCCGCATTCACCACAGGCGGCAGCTTCGAATCCACCGGCTTTGGCTACGGCCCCGGCATCGGTGAAGGCTACAGCCAGCTGGTACTGATCATCTCCAGAGCTTCCGGTGCTCCTGTTATCGCCAACGCATGCGCATACGCTGCTGAGCTGGTCAACGCAGGCTGGACCAAGATCGCTGCAAAGGAATACGCAGCAGCCAACAAGGCAGGTCTTGCTCAGATCATCGAAGATATCAAGGCTTCCAATGCCAAGGCTCCTGCAGCTGCAGGCGCTGCCAAGATCGAAGCTCCTGCCAAGGAAGTCTGCGATGCTGACATCCACGGCGTAGAGGTAATGGACATCGAAGATGCAGTTACTTCCCTCTGGGCTAAGGGCATCTATGCCGAATCCGGTATGGGCTGCACAGGTCCCGTTGTAATGGTCAACGCTTCCAAGCTTGATGCTGCTTCCGATGTACTCCGCGAAGGCGGTTACATTAAGTAGTTTAAAGCCATTATTTCTTTAAAGACGGTCGGGTCATCCCGGCCGTTTTTATTGTTCGTAAAGGGGATACTGATAATCGCATATGACAGTGGGAACGGTTTTTAATGCCATGTTTTCATGCGAACAGCAAGTGCCTCTCAAGACCTCGCTCTTTGATCTCACATCGGCCTCCGGAGTCAGCCGCTGTTCAATCAAGCGCTAGCCCATGGTCTATCGAAGCACTTGCTGCTTCGCTTATGCTTACAAAATGATGCTAAAAGAATCATCTGCGAAGTCCTTGTAAAAGTGAAAACCGTTCATGATGTTATATTGACATTTTTAAGAGTTATGCTAAAATTCATATGTCAAATACAGAGGTGCCGAAAGGCTGAGATCATACTCTTGAACCTGATCCGGGTAATGCCGGCGTAGGAAGTATAGAATATAATTCGTTTAATGCCTCTGTTTCACATGATAGGAGGTATTTTTTATGAACACAAAAACCTATTCAAAAACCCAGATCCTTGTGGAGTGCGCACTGCTCATCGCTCTTGGAACAGTTTTAGCTCAGTTGAAGCTTTTTGAGCTTCCGAACGGCGGCTCCGTAACCGTGCTTTCCATGGTTCCCTTCATCCTGATCTCCTTCAGACACGGCACCAGATGGGGCCTTCTTGCAGGCTTCGCCAATTCTCTGCTTCAGATGGCTCTTGGCGGACTCTGGCCTACACCTGCAGGCACCGCCTTTGCCATGCTCCTGGAGATCCTTCTGGACTACGTTCTTGCCTTCACTGGCCTGGGACTTGCCGGCTGGTTCAAGGACAGAATGGGCGGAAACAGCCTCAAGGGCTATGCTATCGGAACCTTCTGCGCCTGCTTTATCCGCTTCCTCTGCAGCTTCCTTTCCGGCTTTATCGTATGGGGCTCCATCACAGAAAGCGGCATCGGCGCAGTCATCTATTCATTGACCTATAACGGTTCCTACATGCTTCCCGAGACCGTTCTGACTATTGCAGGAATCATTGCTCTTTACAAGGCTGCTCCTAGATTCTTCAAGTAAATAATGAAAAAATGTCTGATAATATCCGGCGGAGAATTCAGTCCTCTGCCGGATAGTCTTACAAGTGAATACTTCGCTGAGGGGGCGGAAAAGCCTCTGGTAATCGCCTGCGACAGGGGCTATGAATATGCCGAAAGGCTTGGCATAGTCCCGGACATCATAGTGGGGGATTTTGACTCGGCGCCTGAGCCTGTGACCGACATACCCATCATTGAGCTTCCCACAAGGAAGGACGATACGGATACAATGAAGGCAGCGCGTGTGGCGCTGGAGCGCGGCTGCAGGGATATCTGCATATGCTGCGCCCTGGGGGGGAGGCTTGATCATGCTATAGCCAACATCCAGACCGGCGCTTTTATCGTGTCCAATGGCGGACAGGCCAGGATCCTGGGCAGGGATACGGAAATTCTTATTCTCGGCCCGGGTGCTTACAGCATTCCGCAAAAAGCGGGCTGGTCTCTGAGCCTTTTTGCCCTGAGCGATCTTGTGGACGGTCTTTCGATCTATGGCTGCAAGTTCAGCGGAGAAGGCTACAGCCTGAACAATTCATTTCCCCTTGGCGCAAGCAATGTATGGGAAGCAGATTCTGCACGTATAAGCTTCCGCTCAGGAACACTTATGATAATCATGTCCAGGCTAAAGCCGGGCGAACACATATAATTTCAGACCCTGCCATATGGTGGGTCTTTTTTTGTGAATTGTTCGTGAAATCGTATATTACGAGCCTTTTTTGCGCATTAAAATAATACCAATAAAACTTCTCTTGTGTTATACTTTCATGTGGCGGAATATCGCCGGGAGGAATATATGGAAACAAAGTACAAAAGAGTAGTACTCAAAATAAGTGGTGAAGCCCTGGCGGGTGAGAAGCGCGTAGGCATAGATGATGCCACAGTAAACAAAGTAGC
>JAEEPD010000220.1 GCA_016284575.1 Bacillota bacterium
CAGTTCAGCCGCCAGCCTCATGGCGTTGGCAAAGTAGCTGTAGCTCTGCTCTATAACATCCTTTTCTCTGACTGCGAACTGGTAGCGGAAGCGGCAGTTCTGAGCGGAGATGACCCTCACCTTCAAGCCGTGGTCCTTCAGCAGCTGCTTCTGGCTGCTGACGTCAGCTATGCCCTTGTGGTCGATGAAAAGGTTCTGGTTCCCCGCCAGCAGCTCCACATTGCGTATGCCAAGCCTGTCCATGCACTCACAGAAGTAGCGGAAGCTGTAGAAGCTGTCGTAGTGGAGGTTGAAATTGCAGTAGTTTTCGTCCTTGCTGTAGTATTTCATGTCTTTCACCTCCCAATTATGCTTCAGAAGCCGGAGCCTTGCAGGCAGAGCAGCTCTCAGCAGCAGCCTCATCCCCGAGCCAGGGCTTCAGCGCCTCGAAATTGGCTCTGTCGGCCCCCGCAGGATTGAACCAGTAGTTCTGCGGATAGAAGGCCTCTCCGGTGAAGCCCTTTTCTTCACTCAGAAGAGAGGGATCGAACCAGTTGCCCCGGAGATTGATGTTCAGGCCCAAAAGGCCCTTGTAGCCGCAGTCTGCTATGGTCTGAAGATAATCGTCCACGGGATGGAGCCCCTGCCCCCAGACCAGCCTGCCTCCAGGCCTGCCATCGCTGAAATGAATATGCACCAGGTCCTCGCCGAAGGCCTCGAACCACTGCTCTATGCTCTCTCCGGCGCTCCTTGCCGCACAGATGTCCAGGCATGCCTTAACGGAGCTGCAGTTCACCTCTGCCAGCAGCTCAAGAAGCTCCGGCAGGGTGTTTACGATAATGGATTCTGAGGGTGTAAGGGTCTCCACAGCTATGGTCACGCCCTTTTCCTCTGCAAAGGAGCCCAGCTCCTTCAGGGACTCCGCCGCCCTTCTCAGGGCAGCCTCCCGGCCCACATCGATCAGACCTCCGGCGCAGCCTACGGTCATGACCGGAGCTCCCAGCTCAGCTGCAGCCCGGATGCCGTTTTTGAAATACTCCATGCTCTTTCTGTGCATCTCCGTATCCGGGGCGCAGAGGGTGAAGGGATAGATGACGCACTCGGGGCAGAAGGCGCCAACCTTCAGGCCATAGCCTTCTATCTGCGCCTTCAGGGGCAGGCAGTCCGAATAGCCCTCCCAGCCCAGCAGAAAATGAGGAGCTCCCGCCCAGAGCTCGATGCTTGAAGCCCCAAGAGAAGCCTGGGTCTTCAGGAATTCTTCAAAGGGATACAGCCTGTATATGGTGTTCAGCGCCGCAAGCTGCTCCCGCCTTACTTTTGCCATGATTTCCTCCGTATGATAATGAATTTGCTTCATATTTTCACCATTATTATTGCAACATGGGAAGAAAAAAGCAAGCCCGGACAGGGGTCCGGGCTTTGATTTCTTTTGCATTTTCAGTTGTTTTCTGTCTGCGGGCTCTCCTAAGCTCAGGGCATCAGCTCAGCGTGGTGCCTGTAAAGAGGCTCACCGCCAGAATCACGATGATGGCGGCAGGGGCCACGAACTTGATCAGGAAGCTGTAGAGCTTCACAAGGCCGAATCTGATTCCGCCCTGCTCTATTTCCTTGCAGACATTTTCAGGAGTCCAGCTCCAGCCTGCGAAGAGGCAGCAGCCCAGAGCGCAGACGGGTATCATGATGCGGTCCGTAAGGAACTCCATGGCGTCGCAGAAGGCGGGATAGGTGATGCCGTTTTTGAAATCGAACCAGATGCCCTTGATGGGCAGCGCAGCCTGGGAACAGGTGTAGAGGCAGCCGATCAGGAACATGATCAGGCCCACGGCGATGGTGGTGGGGGTGCGCTTCCAGCCCTTCCGCTCGATAAGGAAGGCAACGATGCCCTCGATCAGGGAAATGGTGGAGGTGAGGGCTGCAAACAGCAGCAGCAGATAGAAGAGGAAGCCAAAGAAGGCGCCTCCGGGCATCTGCTGGAACACGCCGGCAAGGGACACGAAGGCGAAGCCGCCGCCCTTGCCCACGCCCTCGGGTCCGAGGGTCGCAAACACCGCGGGGATGACCATAAAGCCTGCGATAACTGCCACAAGGGTGTCCATGGTGCAGACCATGAAGGTGTTGCGGGCGATGTTTTCGGTCTTGGGAAGATAGGAGCCGTAGGTTATCATTATGGCCATGCCAAGGGACAGGGAATAGAAGGCCTGTGACAGGGCAATAAGGAAGGTCTGGGGAGTCACCTTGGAGGCATCTATGGACAGCATGTATTTGAGTCCGGGAGCGGCGCCGGGGAGGGTTGCAGCTCTTATGAGCAGCACCACCAGGATAACGAAGAGGGCAGGCATGCCGATCTTGTTGAATCTTTCGATGCCCCCTTCAACGCCCTTGATGATGATAAAGCAGCAGACCGCCATGAACAGCGTCGCGAATATCAGCACAGGCCAGGGAATGAAGGTGCTTCCAGCAGCAGCGTCGTAGCCCAGCATGTTGTAGAAATAGCCCAGAGGGTCGGCGTAGACCTTGCCGGATTCCATTGCATAGCTCACGGTATAGCGCAGCACCCAGCCGCCCACGTGGCTGTAGTAGCAGGTGATGATGAAGGCCACGGCCCAGCCCACCCAGCCGGTCCAGGCATAGCCCTTGTGGCCCAGGCGCCCGAAAGAGTCCACCACATTGGACTGGGCAGCCCTGCCTATGGCCAGCTCGGACATCATGCAGGGCATGCCGATGAGGGGCACTATCAGAAGATACATAAGAAGGAAGGCTCCCCCGCCGCCCTCGAAGGCCTTTCCGGGGAACTTCCATATATTGCCCAGCCCCACGGCTGAGCCGGCAGCCGCCAGTATAAAGCCCAGCTTGCTGCCCCATTGCGCGCGATTGTTTTCCATGTTTTATCCCTTCTTAAATCTATAAAGAAAAAATACAGCCCAGTATATCACGGAGGGCTGTATTTGAAAAGCAATTATCTGCTGAAGACAGCGTACAGCAGAGGGCTTATGCAAAGAAGCCAGCCGAGCAGGGCCCAGAACAGGAAGCGGGGCGTAAGAAACACCGCGATGAACTCCCTTATCAGAGCCGAAGGCCAGAAATAAGGGGCAACCTCAGCGCCTATGCCAACGTACTTGAACTTCATCTCCCGCGCCAGCCTCAGGCAGCGGTAAATATGATAGTTGCTGGACACCAGCGCAGTCCTTTTGGAACCGCCCCTGCCGTCTATGATCGCCTTGGAAAATTTCAGGTTCTCCTTTGTATCCACGGAATTCTCCTCCATAACTATATGCTCTTCCGGGATGCCTTCGCTCACCAGATAATCCCTCATGGCCCGGGCTTCGCTTATCTTTTCATCCCTGCCCTTACCGCCGCTGGGTATTATGACAGGCTTCACTCTGCACTTCCTGTAGATCTCTATAGCCTTGTCCACCCGGCTCTGCAGCAGTCTGGTCAGGATTTCGCCGTTCTTAAGGCCGCTGCCGTGGATGATAATATAATCGAAGCTCATCCTGTGGGGCATTATCTGGATCAGAATGCTGTATATCACAAAGCTCAGCACCAGAAAGCTGAAATAAAAGACCGTGATGAATATCATGAACACCCACACATTGGCTCTGCCGATGCTTATATAATCAGAAAGACCCAGCACATAAATTACAGCGGCTATCTCTCCGATGTCGATGAAGAGCCCAAGGCCAAAGGAAAGCACATGGGAGAGGCTGAAGCCCTCCTTTCTGATCATCTGAACGCCGTTGAGCATCAAAAGTATGGGCGCCAGGAAAAGCCCCAGCATCACCAGCAGGAAGCAGATCAGAAGAAAGTAGCCTGCTCCTTCACCGAAAAAGCCAGAGACAAAAATCATGGAAAACATCAGCGTCATCATCAGCAGCATGCTGTTGAAATAGCGCTGGGGCCAGATGACTGCCGCCCCTATGGTTATGATCCAGAAGGCGGCAAAAGCAGGTCCTATTTCACGTATTGTTTCGATCATTCCGTTCATAACATGCTGTTTATATTGCTTATATCCTGAAGCCACGCATCCTTCATGCCTTCAGGAAGGGACAGGGGCAGCATAAGCGTATCCCTTTCTTCCCTCTGGGGTTGCCGTTAAGTACAGGCATTTTCATGGATCCTCCTCCATAAAAACGTCTTATACATGATAACATAAAAAAGTGAAAGAGAATGCATCTCTTTCACTTATAATTCTGTGATTAATCCGGGGGCAGCCCTTCTAGCCCACATACCCCTTGAATACGAAGATAAAGATCAGGGATGTGCAGAGTATGCAGAGCCAGGTGATGCCGCCCAGGAGTATGGGCTTGGCACCCTTTGAGAACACGTCCTTGAATTTGATCTTAAAGCCCACGCCTGCCAGAGCAGAGGCAAAGAAGAATTTCGAAAGCTTGCCAAGAAGGCTGGCTGCAGACTTGCCATAGACGGGCACGGTGAAGGAGAAAACTCCGAGGGTATTCAGAGCCGCCATGGCAACAAAGCCGAGGATGAAGAGGGGGAAGCTCTTCTTTACCACCGCGAAAAGGCTTTCCTTTTCGGCGGAGCCGGAAGCCTCAGCCCTGGCTGATGCGAAGGTCCAGAAGAGGGCGACGAATATAAGCATGGTGGTCCTCACCAGCTTCACGTTCATGGCGCCGTTCCAGTCGCCCAGCCCCTTGAGGGCTGCAAAGGTTGCCTGTGCGCCTGCCACCGACGAAGCATCGTTTATGGCAGCCCCGCCAAGGAAGGCGAACTGATTGTCCGTAAGACCCAGGGCCGCGGAGGCGTAGGGGTAGCTGAAGGCCGCCAGGGTATCGAAGAGAAAAATAGCA